>NZ_JBDGDM010000005.1:0-117227 GCF_040908885.1 Ruminococcus sp. RTP21358st1_G6_RTP21358_211008 | reverse complement strand
TTAGACATAAAATATGCTCCCTCCTAAGTGACAAGTTTTTATTATTTCACTTGTCTACCTAGAAGGGAGCATATCATATGCTGTGAAATATGGTGTTGGTCAGTATTTTTTTAATAGTATCATTGTAACAGTTGGAACTGTAATTATGACTGTGCTCTGTTGTTCACTGGCCTCCTATGTATTAAGCAGGTTTGAGTTTAAAGGGAAAAATCTCATATTTATTATGATTGTGGCAGGAATGATGATTTCACCAGAAGTAAATCTGGTTTCCTTGTTTAAACTTATGCAGAAACTAAAATTGTATAATACATATCTTGGATTAATTATTTCCTATAGTGTATTTCAGTTTCCGTTTACAGTGCTGCTGTTTCGTTCTTATATGCTGTCTCTTCCAAAATCTGTGGAAGAAGCTGCTATGTTGGATGGTTGTTCTGTAATACAAATGTTTACGAAAATTGTGTTACCAATGAGCAAACCAATATTATTTTCAGGAGCGTTGTTTGCCACAATGCATGCATGGAATGAATATATGTTTGCTACGGTATTTGTAGAAAGTGATAAGTTAAAAACAGTCCCTGTTGGTCTGGTTTCTTTGCAGACTGCTTTAAGAACAGATTATCCTGTTTTGATTGCAGGATTGACAATATCAGCTGCTGTAGTAGTTGTTGTTTTTCTGATATTCCAGAAGCAGTTTGTCAGAGGGCTTGCACAGGGAGGCGTGAAAGGATAGAAAATATGAGAATACTAGGTTTGGGTGATTGTTGTGTGGATTATTATATTCACAAAAAGATGGCGTTTCCAGGAGGAAATGCATTTAATGTAGCGGTGTATGCAGCGGAGAATGGCGCTGAAGCAGGATTTTTAGGAACAGTAGGTGATGATGTCATAGGAGAACATATCCTGAAATGTGCCAGAGAAAAGCATGTAGACATTTCACATTGTCCTGTGAAGCATGGAGTATCCGGACGGGCTGCGGTCAACATTGTTGATGGTGACAGAGTATTTGTTAGTGGTTATTTTGAAGAAAAACATGGTGTTGGAAGTTTGTACCCACCTATGTTGAGCAGTGCAGATCTGAACTATGTAGAATCATTTCAGCTTGTACACAGTTCCTGCTATGCACATGTAGAAAATCAGATTGAAAGAGTACGTGCATTAGGACCGATTATCAGCTTTGATTTTTCATCTGAAGATAAATATCGTACGGATGAATATCTGAAACAGGTAAGTCCAATGGTAGATATGGCACTGTTTTCCTGTGAAGATATGTCGGATGAAGAGTGTATTAGCTTTGCCAAAAAAGTACAAGGATATGGTGGTGCACATGTGCTGATGACCAGGGGAAAAGGTGGACAGCTGTTGGTAACAAAAGATGGTCTGTGCCATAAGGGGCAGGCAAAATTAATACAGGCCGTAGATACTATGGGCGCAGGAGATTCTTTCTTTGCCGCATTTTTGGTAACTTTGTTAAAAGAAGGATGGACCAAAGACAGTATCATTACAGAATCTATGATAGAAGTTGCTTTTGCAGCTGCAGCAGATTTTTCAGGACGTAACTGTTTAAGAGAAGGATCTTTTGGTATGGGACTTTCTATTGAAATGTAAATAATGAAATGCAAATAAAAGGAGGAAAAAATGCTTAAGTTTAATGAGGATGCAATCAAAAAAGACGTGGAAGAGACACTTGCACTGCGCAAAGATGTGGAAGCTGCTGTGAAAAAAATTTGCAAGAAAGGTTATAACAATATTTTTCTCGTAGGTATTGGCGGTACATATGCAGTTGCAGAAGAATTAATGTCTTATCTTAAAGGACATTCCAAAATTGAAATATATCTTGAAAATGCAGCGGATCTGACAGCTGAAGGAAATACAAAGCTTGGAGAAAAGTCTGTTATGGTGATCACATCGGCTACAGGAAATACTCCGGAAATGACAGATGCTGTGCGTTATGGCAAGGAAAAAGGAGCTACGATTTTTGGATTTGTGGATGAAAAAGATTCTCCTCTGGCAAAAGAAACTGAAATTTTGTTTTCATGCAAAGGTGGAGCTTATCTGAAGCTGCTTGTGACTATGCTGGCGTTCATGAAAGAAAAGGGAGAATTCGAATTGTATGATCTCTTTTATCAGCAGGCAGAATCATTAGGGGATGCATTAATTAATGTGCAGAAAGAAGCGGATAAAAAAACAGAAGAATTTGCAGAAAAACATGGTGAGGACAGTATGCACTATGTTGTTGGCGGAGGAATGTTAAAAGGTGCAGCTTATAGCTATGCGATGTGCTACATGGAAGAGATGCTGTGGATGCGTACAAAATCTATTTCCTGTGCAGACTTTTTCCATGGTACACTTGAAATTATTGAAAAAGATACGAATGTAACTCTGTTTAAAGGGGAAGATCATGGCAGAGCTCAAGCAGAACGTGTAGAACGTTTCTTACCTAGAATCTGCGATAATATTACAGTATTTGATACAAAAGAATATCATACACCTGGAATAGATGACACATTCAGAGAAATTTTGACACCAATGATAATGGCTGCTATTTATGCACGTATTAATGTGCACCTGGAAAATGTAAGAAAGCATCCAATGGAAATCAGAAGATATTATCACAAACTGGATTATTGATGTGAAAGATAAAACAATAAAATTGAGGAGGTCATATTATGAAAATCGATTATAAAGCAGTCGTAAAAGAAATTCTGGATTCAAGAAAGGAAAATGGAGGTATTCATGCGATTTACTTCGCTGCCTGCGGTGGTTCTAAAGCAGGATTAACAACTGCTGACTTTTTCTTAAAGTGTGAGTCAGCAACAATAGATAGTCATGTGTATACTGCAAAAGAGTTTGTACTTTGTCCACCTAAGGCTTTTGACGAAAATTGTATTGTAGTTACCTTGTCTGCAAGCGGAACTACACCAGAGGCTGTTGCAGCTGCAAAAGCAGCAAAAGAAAAGGGAGCAGTGTCTATTACAATTGTAGGTAAGAAGGATTCTCCACTTGCAGAGCAGGGAGACTATGTATTCTTTAATGGTGATGAGCCGAAGTATCAGTACTCCACATGTTCTATGGCAGTAGCTCTGCGTTTTGCAGTAGAACTTTTACAGCAGGCGGAAGGATATGAGCACTATGATGACATGCAGCATGGTTTTGATATACTGGATGATGTGATCAAAAAAGCACGTGAATATGCAGAGCCAGGTGCTATCCGATTTGCAGAAGAACATAAAGATGATAAAGTGCTTCATGTTATGGCCACAGGCGCAAATTATAACGTAGCGTATACAACAACTACATGTATTTTAATGGAGTGCCAGTGGATTCACTCAAATCCAATTCATAGTGGAGAGTTCTTCCATGGACCATTTGAAGTTGTAGATAAGGAAGTTCCATTTCTTGTACTTGTGGGGGTAGGAAGAGAAAGAGAAATGGATGAAAGAGCTGTTGATTTCTTGAAAAAATATGGAAAACGCATCACAGTGTTGGATGGTAAAGAGTTTGGTATTGATATACTCGGCCCAACAGTTGCAGAGTATTTAAGCCCGCTGGTGTTTACCGGAGTACTGAGCAGATACAGCCACCGTCTTGCAGATGCTCGTAATCATTCCGTATATGTACGCCGATATATGTGGCATGTTCCTTATTGATTGGGAAAATGGCATAGAACTGGCTTGAAATACGATAGCCTAGATGAAGGTGAAATATCTAACGCTGGTAACTTTTAGAGGAATATACTTAGAAAGCTTGCTGGATCGGAAAAAAGATTATATAATATAAAATAAAAACGTATATGTTTAGAGACATATACAGATGAATGAGGTGCATTATGAACGAATTAGATCCGCAGAGTATTGTTCCGCTATATAAACAGTTGAAGGACTTGCTTCTTCAGGAAATTAAAGAGGGAATTTATAAAGCAAATCAGAAAATTCCGACAGAATTGGAATTAAGTGAAAAATATCAAATTAGTCGAATGACTGTTCGGAAAGCACTTGCTGAACTGGTGGAAGAGGGCGCTCTGGCGAAAAAGCAGGGAAAAGGAACATTTGTGCAGGAAGAAAAGATGACAGAGGATCTTTCAAGCCCAAATAGTTTTACCAATCTCTGTAAACGTAATGGCAAAGTTCCAGGAGGCAAGACGTTAAAATGCACACTTCAGGAGGCAAAAGACAGAGATCGGCAGCAGTTAAAATTAGAAAATGGTGAAATGGTTATTTTGGTAGAGCGTGTGCGAACAGCAGATGATGTACCTGTTATGCTGGAAAAGCTTTATTTTCCAGGACATTTGAAAAATATACTTGTAGAAGATTTGAATAATGCATCTTTGTATCAGATCCTTCTTGAAAAGTATGGACTGCAGTCTGGAAACTCAGTGATGGAAATTAGTGTGTGCGAGGCTACGCCAGAAGAAGCAGCGGAGTTGAAAGTAAAAACAGGGACACCTTGTTTATTGATGGAAGAAATTGTGTATGATCAATATGATAAGCCCTTCCATCGAACCAAGTCAGTGCTGCGAGGTGATAAATTTAAATATATCAGTCCGCGAATGAATGTGGTAAAGCATGTGAACAGTAATTAAACAAAAAGCCGGAAGCCTTGAATGTGGTTTCCGGCTCTTTTAGAATACGTGGAGGCTTGTAATGAAATTAGAGAAAAAGGTTAAAAAAAAATTAGAGGATCTGGGGATTTTTTTACTTTCTGGTTTTCTGATTGGTATTGCAACATATAATTTTGCATCGGCATTTTCTTTTCCTATGGTTGGGTTTACTGGGATAGGGTTGATAGGTTATCATTTATTTGGGATTCCTATAGGTATGACTGTGGTTTGCTTAAATATACCGATGGCTCTTATTTCATGGAAAATACTAGGACGGGAATTTTTGGAAAAGTCTATACTGTGTATTGCAAGTGTTGCTTTTTTTACAGATTATATTGCACCATTGTTTCCGAGATATACTGGAGAAACGCTTCTGGCAGTTTTGTGTACAGCGACTTTATCAGGAATTGGTTATGCTCTAATGTATACAAGAAATGCATCAAGCGGTGGGACTGATTTTATGATTATGCTTGTGCGAAAAAAATTTCCCCATCTTTCTTTAGGTTCATTAACATTGATTCTTGATTCGTCAGTTATTATTTTGGGAGTATGCCTAGTGTCAAAAAGTGCAGACAGTCTTTTGCTTGGAATTTTAATTACTTTCTTAATATCGGTAGTTATAGATAAAGTAATGAATGGATTTTCAGCAGGAAAAATGACGATGATTATTTCGCATTATCCAGAGCAAATTGCTCAGATGATTGCACAAAAAGTAGGAAGAGGGGCAACATTTCTTTGGGCGGAAGGCAGTTATACACATAATCATAAGAAAATAGTGCTTTGTGCTTGTAATAATAAAGAATTGTATATTATTCGAAAAAATGTATTGTTGATAGATCCTGAAGCTTTTGTTGTCATTATGGATTCAAATGAGGTACTGGGGGAGGGGTTTATTGAACCTGGTGTTGTTAATTAAGAATACAGTGTTATTTGGCAATGTTATGTCAGGAAAAGAATAATGTGAAGCTTCCAGAATGAGGAACTCTGAATAAAATGATGGATAATTCAGAAGCGATGTTGGAATATGATTTTAAAAAAGAGCTGTCGCACTAATCAAAGTCTCAGGTAGTGTAAAATAGTTTGTATTTTTTATGGCAGTTGCAAAAGAACAAATTCGACAGATCATCTCAGAAAACAACATTAATAGCGTTGCAGATATATACACGCTTCTGAAAGACCGTTTCAAGGATATCCTGCAGGAGCTGATGGAGGCAGAAATGGATGCAACTCTTGGCTACGAGAAAAACCATAAGGGAGATCTACAGACAGACAATAAAAGAAATGGTCATTCTACAAAAAACTTAAAGAGTCAATATGGTGAATTTCAAATCGACGTACCAAGATACCGTAATGGTGAGTTTGAACCAAAACTCATCCCTAAATACCAGAGAGATATTTCCAGGATTGAGGAAAAAGTGATATCTTTATATGCCCGTGGTATGAGTACACGTGACATCCACGACCAGCTCCAGGATCTTTATGGAATTGAGCTATTAGCTGAAATGGTCAGCAAGATCACAGACAAAATACTTCCTCAGGTTAAGGAATGGCAGTCCCGTCCTCTGAACCCGGTTTATCCGTTTGTCTTTATGGACTGTATTCATTATAAAGTACGTGAGGATGGCAGGATTCTGAGTCGTGCTGCGTATGTAGTTCTTGGCGTTACAGTGGAGGGATACAAAGATATCCTCGGCATCACAGTAGGCGCAAATGAAACCAGCAAGTTCTGGCTTGGGATGCTTAATGATCTTAAGAACCGCGGAGTAAAAGATGTCCTTTTCTTCTGCGTGGATGGTCTTCCGGGTTTTAAAGAAGCTATTCAGGCAGTTTATCCGCAGGCAGAGATTCAGAGATGTGTGATCCATATGCTACGCAATTCTTTCAAATATGTAAATTATAATGATCTGAGAACAATCTGGAAATGTTCGAACAGGTTCATATGGCAGTTGCAATGGGAAATGCGAAAGAAAGTGTAAAGCGTGCAGCAGATGAGATAACATCAGACTGCGATGAAGATGGTGCAGCTGTGTTTTTAGAGAGATATTGCCAGGTAGCCTTGTAATAAAGGCTACCTGGCAATATAAACGTGTAATCGCATCCGGGCGAATCGCCCACAAATTGTGACGCACATCTTGCAGAAAGCCTTTTTCAAACACGCTCTGGCTCTCTGGTTTCACTTTCCAATCATCTGAATTCTCTTACGGTTATAAACCAGATGCAGATACATGGCATCCTGTGCGCGGAGCGGGTCATGTGCGGCAATGGCATCCGCAATCTCACGGTGGGTCTCGATGGTTTCTTCCAGCAGTGTACCTCTGGTGGTCTCTACAAACAGAGGGATTGAGCTGTTAATCACAGGAACCAGTCTTGGAACCACAACGTTTTTGCTGCTCAAAGCAATGGCTGCATGAAAATCTATATCCTTTTGTGTATGGTCTTCATGTTTTTTTAATAAGTCTTCTACTTCATCGCAAAGCGCGGTGATTTTTTTTATGTCTTTTTTATCGGCGCGTGTGGCTGCCATTGCAGCAATAGGGGGTTCAAGGAGAAAGCGCACTTCCAGAAGGTCATTGATCAGCTTTTGCTTATTGCCGATAAAGGTAAAGCCTAGTGGGTCATCCACCATTCCGGGGGAAGAAGCAATATAGGTACCAGAGCCCTGTCGGATTGTAACAATATTTCGGGATGCGAGAAGCTTCATGGCTTCCCGGACAGAACTTCTTCCTGCATTCAGACGTTCTGAGAGAATGGTTTCATTCGGTAATTTATCTCCTGGTTGTAAGTTTTCTTCTAAAATAAGTGCAATAATGTCCTCTGATATTTTTTGAGGAAGACTTTTTTCTTCTGATAACAAATTCGTCATATGATTTACTCCATTTCTGATGTGATAATTCCTGTATCTTATGATAATGTTTTTTGAAATCAATGTCAAAATGCTAAATTGCACAAAAATAAATACAAAAATTTAGATAAAATTCCGTATTGCGTTTTTGGAGAATAGAATATATTATAAATACATCAGATGAATTCGAATAAAAAGACAGCAACTAAAGGAAAAATGACGTAAAAGCCACCTAAAAGGTCAGATGAATTCATAGGAAGATTGTAAAACATCAGATGAATCAAGGAGGTAAAAGGAAAAATGGAAGAAACAACTTTTGCGGCGGATCCAATGCGGCTGATGATCGCGGCGGCGGTGGGAATTGTGATTCTGCTGGTACTGATCATCAAATTTAAGCTTCATCCGGTTCTGTCAATGATGATTTCCGCAATCATCATTGGAGCGGGAGCAGGAATGCCGCTTACGATGATCTCGGACACGGTAGAAAAAGGTGTTGGAAAGACACTACAGGGAATTGCGCTTCTGGTAGGCCTGGGTTCCATGTTTGGCGGAATCCTGGAGGTAAGCGGAGGAGCCCAGAGAATCGCAGAGACATTGATCAGTAAATTTGGCCAGAAAAAAGCCGGCTGGGCACTTGGACTTACAGGACTTGTAATTGGTACCACCGTATTTTTTGAAGCTGGTGTTGTGGTATTGATCCCATTGGTGTTCAGCGTTGCGAAACAGACCAGAAAATCCACCCTGTATTATGCGATTCCCCTTCTTTCCGGTCTGGCAAGTGGCTATGCTTTTGTTCCGCCGTCTGCTGGCTCGGTACTTGTGGCAAATGCACTTGGCGTGAATCTGGGAACCATG
This sequence comes from Ruminococcus sp. RTP21358st1_G6_RTP21358_211008, assembly GCF_040908885.1. Lineage (NCBI taxonomy): Bacteria > Bacillati > Bacillota > Clostridia > Eubacteriales > Oscillospiraceae > Ruminococcus > Ruminococcus sp. RTP21358st1_G6_RTP21358_211008. The sequence goes on along the minus strand of NZ_JBDGDM010000005.1, from coordinate 108,933 downwards.
ATCATGGTAGGAGTTCCGACAGCGCTGATCTGTATGATGGTTTCCGGAATTTTCTGGGGAAGCTTTGTTGGCAATAAGATTTACACAGAGCTTCCGGCAAATGTGGAAGAGATTAAAGACGATGGAAAAGACCTTCCGCCCTTTGGACTGGTCTTAGGGGTGATACTGATTCCACTGGTTCTGATTCTTCTAAGCACGTTATCCAAGTATATGCCGCTTCCGGAAGGAGTAAAGGATGTTCTGGGATTCATAGGAAAACCATTCCTTGCATTAACCATTGCAACGCTGGCATCTATGTACTTCCTTGGAATCAAACGAGGATTTACAGGAGCCCAGTTAAAGAAAATCCTGGATCATTCACTCAGACCGGTAGGTATGATTCTTCTGGTCATTGCCAGCGGTGGAGTGATCCGATGGATGCTTCAGGATTCCGGCCTTGGAAATATTATCGGACCGGTGCTGGAGAAGAGTGGGCTTCCATTGATCTTGATCGCATTTCTCATTGCACTTCTGGTCAGAGCTTCTGTAGGAAGTTCAATTGTAGCGATGACAATGGCATCCGGAATTATGGCAACCATGCCGGCTGTAATGGGTACCAGCATGCTTTACAGAGCTGCTATGTGCTGTGCAATCTGTGGCGGCGCAACTGCACTGAGCCATGTGAATGATGCAGGCTTCTGGCTGGTAACCTCATTCCTTGAGATCGACGAAAAGACAACCCTGAAATCTTGGACGATCATGGAGACACTGATCGGTGTTACGGCACTTATTGTAAGCTTTATTGTTTCAATCTTTGCATAGGAGGCAGGACGCAATGATAAAGATACCGGTTTATTTAAGAGATATGTGTGATGCCAAGCATCTGGTGCAGGCTGCATCAGGATGTGAGAAAAATGTAGATCTGATCTGTGGAAGATATATTGTAGATGCGAAATCAATGCTGGGGGTGTTCAGTCTTCCCACATTTGATGATGTAGAACTTGGAGCAGAAGAAGAGGACGAAGAGAAACTCAGGAAAACACTGGAAAGTTTAAAGCTTATCAGAGAATAAAAAATGGAGGAAAAAATCATGCAGTTAAAAAGTCAGGAAATGAGAAAACTTGCACCGGAGCTTGATCCGCTGCGCATTGGAACAGGCTGGACAAAAGAAGATCTTGGAAAAGTCCAGGTTATGGTTGAAAGCACCTATGGTGACAGCCATCCGGGAAGCGGACATTTGAATATCCTTGTAGAAGAAGTCCGCAAAGGAATCGCAGAAGAAGGCGGTTTCGGAGCACGTTATAACTGTACCGATATCTGCGACGGTGAAAGCCAGGGAACAGATGGAATCAACTACAGTCTGGCCAGCCGTGAGATGATCGCCAATATGATCGAGATCCATGCAAATGCTACTCCTTTTGACGCAGGTGTATACCTTTCAAGCTGTGATAAAGGTGTTCCGGGAAATCTGATGGGACTTGCCAGAGTAAACATTCCTTCCGTATTTGTTCCAGGTGGAACCATGAATGCCGGACCAGAAATGCTGACACTGGAGCAGCTTGGAATGTACAGCGCAAAATTTGAGCGTGGTGAAATTGATGAAGAGAAGCTTGACTGGGCAAAATGCAATGCATGCCCAAGCTGTGGAGCATGTTCCTTTATCGGAACTGCCTCTACCATGCAGATCATGGCAGAGGCACTTGGACTTGCACTTCCAGGCACAGCCCTGATGCCAGCAACCAGCCCTGACCTTCTTGATTTTGCAAGAGAAGCTGGAAGACAGGCAGTGAGAATTGCTCAGATGGAAAACATGCGTCCTTCTGACATTGTGACTATGGACAGCTTTGAGAATGCAATCCTTGTCCATGCTGCAATTTCAGGAAGTACAAACTGCCTGCTTCATATTCCGGCAATCGCTCATGAATTTGGCATTGAGATCACTGGTGATACATTTGACAAGCTGCACAGAAATGCAAGATATCTTCTGGATGTACGTCCGGCAGGTCGCTGGCCTGCAGAGTGCTTCTATTATGCAGGTGGTGTACCGGCAATCATGGAAGAAATCAAAGAGCATCTTCACCTAGATGTCATGACTGTTACAGGAAAGACATTAGGAGAAAACCTGGAAGAACTGAAGAACAACGGATTCTATGAAAAATGTGATAAATGGCTTCAGGAGTTTAACAAACGTTACCATGTAAATGTTACGAAGGAAGACATCATCCGTCCATATGACAAAGCAATCGGAACAGATGGAAGCATTGCAGTCCTTCGTGGAAACCTTGCTCCGGAAGGTGCCGTGATCAAACACACTGCATGCCCGAAGGAAATGTTTAAATCTGTTCTCCGCGCAAGACCATTTGACAGCGAAGAAGAATGTCTGGATGCAGTCCTGAAGCATAAGGTTCAGAAGGGTGATGCAGTCTTCATCCGTTACGAGGGACCAAAGGGAAGCGGAATGCCGGAAATGTTCTACACTTCTGAGGCAATCAGCAGTGATAAGGAACTTGGAAAGAGCATTGCCCTGATCACAGACGGACGTTTCTCAGGAGCATCTACCGGCCCGGTTATTGGACACTGCAGCCCGGAGGCTGTTGACGGAGGTCCGATCGCTCTTGTGGAAGAGGGAGACCTTATCGAAATTGATGTTATGGAAAGGAAACTGAATATCATCGGAATCGCAGGAGAACGCAAGTCTATGGAGGAAATCGACCAGATTCTTGCAGAAAGACGTAAAAACTGGAAAACACGTGAAATGAAATACAAAAAAGGTGTCCTGAGACTTTTCAGCCAGCATGCTGCAAGTCCAATGAAGGGAGCTTATCTGGAGTATTGATTATGAAGCATAAATTTATTACCATCGGCGAGATCATGCTTCGGCTGACTCCGCCGGATTATGAAAAAATCAGAACAGCAACATCTTTTGAAGCGAGATATGGGGGAAGTGAGGCCAACGTGGCCCTTTCCCTTGCAAATCTTGGCGTAGATGCATCATTCTTTACAGTAGTTCCGGGAAACAGCCTTGGAAAAAGCGCTGTACGTATGCTGCGAAGCAATGACGTAAATTGTGACAGCGTAGTTTATTCAACAGAAGAAGAGACACCGACACATCGCCTTGGAACCTATTATCTGGAGACAGGTTACGGAATCCGTCCGAGTAAAGTGGTTTATGACAGAAAACACAGTGCTTTTTCAGAGTATGACTTCAGTAAAACAGATGTGAAGAAGCTTCTGGAAGGTTACACCTGGCTTCATCTGAGCGGAATCACTCCGGCACTTGGAAAAAGCTGCAGTGAACTAATCCTGACCTGCCTGAAAACAGCAAAGGAAAATGGCATGACCGTCAGCTTTGACGGAAATTTCAGAAGTACATTGTGGAGCTGGGAGGAAGCAAGAGATTTCTGTACCCTCTGTCTTCCATACGTAGATGTTCTCTTTGGAATCGAGCCTTACCACATCTGGAAAAATGAAGAAGATCATACAGCTGGTGATGTAAAGGATGGTGTTCCCTTCCAGCCGGACCGTGAACAGCAGGAAAAAGTCTTCAGGGCCTTTGTAGAGAGATATCCGAATATCAAATGCATTGCAAGACATGTGCGTTTTGCACACAGCTGCAGTGAGAACAGTCTTATGGCTTATCTCTGGTTAAACGGAAAGATTTATGAAAGCAAACGGCTTACCTTCCATATTCTTGATCGTGTTGGAGGTGGAGATGCATTCGTAAGCGGTATTATTTATGCCCTGATGAATGAATATACACCGGAGGATATTGTGAACTTTGGTGTTGCAGCCAGTGCAGTGAAGCATACCATTCATGGTGACGGAAATATTACAGATGATGTTTCTCTGATCAGACATGTAATGGAAATGAATTTTGATATAAAAAGATAACGAAAGGAAATTCAAATGATGGATATAGCAGAAAAGTTTCAGAAGCTTGGTGTTGTTCCGGTAGTTGTACTGGAAGATACAAAAGATGCAGTACCCCTTGCCAAGGCACTTGTTGAAGGTGGACTTCCATGTGCAGAGGTAACTTTCCGTACAGAGGCAGCAGAAGAATCAATCCGTCTGATGACAGAACAATTTCCGGAGATGCTTGTAGGAGCAGGAACTGTTCTTACCAGAGAGCAGGTGGATGCAGCTGTAGCAGCTGGTGCGAAGTTTATTGTAAGCCCTGGATTTGATCCGGAGATTGTAGATTACTGTCTGGAAAAAGAAATTCCTGTTTTCCCAGGCTGCATCACACCGTCTGAGGTTGCACAGGCAGTAAAAAGAGGCCTTAAGGTGGTAAAATTCTTCCCGGCAGAACCAGCAGGCGGAGTTTCCATGATCAAGGCTATGGCTGCACCTTATGTGGGAATTAAGTTTATGCCCACTGGCGGTATCAATGCAAAAAATCTGGAAGACTATCTTTCCTTTGACAAAATTATATGCTGCGGCGGAAGCTGGATGGTAAAAGGAGAGCTTGTAAATAACGGAGAATTTGACAAGATCAGAGAACTGACAGCAGAAGCACGAAAACTGGTTGATTCCATCCGAAAATAATCGGAGGTATTACACATATTCATATTCACAAAAAACAGGATCCTGCATGAAAACAGGGTCCTGTTTTTTACACACATACCCTTCATACAATAAAAAAACCCCTATAAACCCAAACTCTCCCCCTCTATCCCAACCCCATCGTATGAGTTAAGATAATATCAACAAAGGAAAACAAAAACAAATAAATAAGGAGGGAATGGAATGAATGAGGTCATTGTCTCCATGAACAATATCAGCAAAAGTTTCCCGGGTGTTAAGGCTCTGGATCATGTAAAATTTGAGCTGCGTTCTGGAGAAGTCATGGCGCTGCTGGGAGAAAATGGAGCCGGAAAATCGACCCTGATGAAAATCCTCAGCGGTGTATATACCAGAGACGAAGGAACGATGGAAATCTTCGGAAAATCCTATGACGACCTAACACCAAAGCAGGCCCAGGAAGCAGGAGTAGCCATTATCCATCAGGAATTGAACATGTGCAGGCACTTAACAGTAACGGAGAACATGTTCCTTGGAAGAGAAGTAAAAGGTGGTTTATCCTTAAATAATGCGAAGATGCGGAAAGAAGCCAAGAGGGTTCTGGACGATCTTCGAATCGACATCAGTCCGGATCAGATCGTAGGAGATCTGCCAGTATCCAAACAGCAGATGGTTGAAATTGCAAAAGCACTTTCCATCGATGCAAGGATCCTGATCATGGACGAGCCTACATCCTCTCTGACAGCAAAAGAAATTGATGATCTTTTCCGTATCATCCGAAAGCTGAGGGACGAAGGAAGAGGAATCGTATACATTTCACACAGACTGGAAGAACTGTCCCATATCGTGGACAGAGTTACCATCATGCGAGATGGACAATACATAACAGACGGTAATTTCAAAGACATGGACATGGACTACATTATCAAAAATATGGTAGGCCGTGAAATCAAAGAAAAATTCCCGAGAGTGGAATGCAGGAAAGGCAAGAAGATTTTTGAAGTGAAAAATCTCAATGCCGGAAAAATGGTCCGAGATATCAACTTCTCTTTATATGAAGGCGAGATCGTAGGATTTGCGGGACTGATGGGAGCCGGAAGAACGGAGACTACAAGAGCCATCTTCGGTGTTGATCCGAAAGACAGCGGAGAGTTTTATGTGGATGGTAAAAAAATCGAAGTCAACTGTCCAATGGATGCCATTCGAAACGGTGTTGTGCTTGCTCCTGAGGATCGTAAAAAAGACGGTCTCTGTACGAAACTGAGCATCCGTCAGAACCTGGCACTGCCAAATCTTGACCTTGTATGCAATAAGATGGGTGTGATAAACTCAGGAAAAGAAGATGCTCTTTGCGAAAAAGCAGTGAAGGATCTCCAGATTAAAACACCGAATGTGGAAATTGATTCCGGCAATCTTTCTGGTGGAAACCAGCAGAAAGTAGTTGTTGGAAAATGGCTCGCAAGAGATTCAAGGGTTGTTATCTTTGATGAGCCCACAAGAGGAATTGATGTTGGCGCAAAGGTAGAAATTTACAATCTGATGAATGAGCTGAAAAAACAGGGAATTGCAGTTATGTTTGTATCCTCTGAAATGCCGGAGGTCATGGGAATTGCAGACCGTATCATCGTAATGTGTGACGGACGTATCACCGGTGAGGTTTCAGCAAGGGAAGCCACCCAGGACGAGATCCTTACAATGGCAACATCCTTTGAAAACAAGAGTATTAAGGAAACTGAGGGAGGAAGTAAAAATGAATAGTAAACAGCAACGCCCTTTAAAGAAATTATTGGGAATCAGGGGAATGGGGGCAGCACTTACCGCATTCGTGGGGCTGATCATTATTTATATCGCATTTGGTATCATTAACCCGGCGGTTTTTTCAGGACAGAATATGTTGAACCTGCTGCGTTCCATGTCCAAGTACCTGTTGATCGGTATTGCACAAAGTTACGTACTGATCACTGGAAACATTGACCTGTCAATCGGATCCATGGTCGGAATGAGCGCCATGATCGCAGCTACCTTAATGACAACAGGAATGGTACCATTCCTTGCAATTGTGATCGCACTTATTGCCTGTCTGGTAGTTGGTGTGGTAAATGGATATCTGGTTGGAAAATTTAAACTCCCTCCATTTATTGCAACTCTGGGAACCATGTTCGTAGCACGAGGAATTGCCTACATGGTAAACGGAAACAGAAATACAGATGCCATTGCAACAGGTGTTGGAAAAGAAACGGCTGATGCATTCCAAAATTGTTTTTATTACGGTAAAACGCTTGGCATTTATAACACATTCTGGATCGCACTTGTTATTTTTGTTATATTTTTCTTTATCTTATCCAAGACACGTACAGGCCGTCATATTTACGCAATCGGTTCTAACGTGGACGCGGCAAAGCTTTCTGGTGTAAACGTAGTTTCCACCACAGTAAAGACTTATCTGGTAAGCTCCGTATGCTCCTGTGTAGTTGGTCTTATCCTTTGCGCACAGGCTGGTATGGGAAATATGGAAGCTGGAAACATGTACGAGATGTATGGCGTAGCAGCCGGCGTAATCGGTGGCGTTTCCCCACTTGGAGGAACTGGAATCCTTCTTGGAACCTTCGCAGGTGCAGCTGTCTGGCAGACTCTGGAAAATGGTCTGAACATGATCGGTGCACAAGTTGGTATCCAGCGAGTTGTAATCGGCGTGATCGTAGTTGCAGCCGTATTGCTGGATGTAGTTGTAAGAAACGGACAGTTTGGCAAACACAGAAAAAAATAACCGCAAGAAAACAGTATTTTTCACAGGAAAATGAAATCGACAACTGAATATGGGAGATGTAAAATAATTTCATGAAACTAAACCGCAAATGGAGAAGGCGGGTAGTTATAAAAAATAATTTTTAGGAGGATTTTTACAATGAAAAGAAAACTTTTAGCTATGGTATGTGCAGTATCTATGATCGCTTCCCTTGGAGCAGCTACTGTTTATGCATCAGATGATGTTAAGGCTACAGGCGATGAGAAAATTGCGCTGATCACAATGGACTCTATCGACCAGCACTGGATCACCCTGAACGAAGGCGCTCAGGAAGAAGCAAAAGAGCTTGGTGTAACAGTTGACTTCATGTCCCCGAATACAAAAGATGACGCTCAGCAGATCGAGTGTGTAAACAATGCAGTAGCAGGCGGTTATGATGCAATCATGGTTGCTGCAAACGGACCAGACGCTATTTCTTCCGCACTTCAGGAAGCAAAAGATCAGGGAATTAAGATCGTATATGTTGATTCCCCTGCAAATGTAGAGGCAGAAGCTACTTTCTCCACAGACAATGAGGCAGCTGGAACAACAGCAGGAGAAGAGATGAAGAAGGCGCTTGAGGATGCTGGTATTACATCTGGTAAAATCGGTATCATTAATGTAAACGCAGCTACTGATTCCTGCGTAAACCGTGAGGAAGGCTTCCGCGCAGCATTTGACGGCACAGACTTCGAGATCATGGAAACCCAGTACGGCGAAGGTGATGCTGCAAAATCCCAGAGTATCGCAGAGAACTACATTACACAGGGTGTTGTTGGTATCTTCGGATGTAATGAAGGCTCCACAACTGGTGCCGGAAATGCCATCAAAGCAGCTGGAAACGCTGACATCATCGGTGTTGGTTTTGATAAATCTGACGCGATTCTGAACCTGATCGACGACGGATATCTTCTTTGCACAATGGCTCAGAACCCAGATGTTATGGGATCTGAAGGCGTAAAAGCAGCTGTAAAAGCAATCAACGGCGAGGAACTCGGCGGAGAAGTTACAGATACAGGTGTATCTGTGATCACAAAGGATTCTGATAAATAATCTGAAATAAAAGGAATATTGTTCATGGAACGTCATGGATATGATGACGGCTGGGGCAGTAATTATAAGGAGCAAGAAACCGTCGGTTTTTCCGGCGGTTTTCTTGCTTAAAATGCTGAAATGGATTATTATTAGAAGTAAGAAAAAGTGGAGAGAGTTTCTAAAAAAATGGGGAAATTTCTTCACAGTAATCATGTAATGGGGACGGAGAACATGGAGATTTTAAAGGTAGTAATTGCAGATGATGAGGTGCGGATCTGCCAGCTGATCCAGGCACTGATCGACTGGGATTCTATGGGAATGAAGGTGGTGGGAATCGCCCACAACGGAGAGGAAGCCTGCGAAATGGTACGGCAGACACAGCCGGATATTCTGATCACAGATATCCGCATGCCAGGCTGCAGTGGCCTGGAGCTGGTAAAAAGGGTGAAGGAGCTGGATTCCGCTCTGGAAGTAATCATAATCAGCGGTTACGCCCATTTCGAGTATGCACAGCAGGCTATCAGTTACGGTGTGGGACATTATCTTCTGAAGCCGGTAAACAAGGGGGAACTGACTGCTACCCTGCAGAAATTGCAGAAAAAGATCGGGGAGCGCAAGGAGTCGGAACTGAATCATCAGGAGCTTGTAAATAAGGCGAAAAGGGATGATGACCATTTACGGGCAAATCTGATCGACCGGCTGCTGGATCAGCCGGATATGCCGGTTTCACAGGACACATTGACGAGCATTTATCATCTGAAAGCAAGACAGGGAGTGTACCAGGCGTTTTGTGTAAAAGTGGATTATGGAAGAAAGATCATTTCTGGCGGCAGAATGGATGGAACAACAGGTCTGGCTGGCGCACGAGAGATCAGCTCCACTTCCAGTGAAATCCTTATGGAAAAAGTACGTGAGGTCCTGGAACGAAATCTGAAAAAAGACAGCCGCGAATTAGTTCTTCTGATTCGTGATGACTATTGCTACGGTATTCTTAACTATCCGGAAAGTGAGAAGGAATCCATCCGCCGGAGCATGAAGAGCAGCCTTACCCAGATGGAAATCCAGAAAAATATGTTTCAGCATGTAAGCTTTTCCATGGCAGTTGGAGCTGCATACAAAGAGGCAGAGCATTTGGCTGACTCTATGCAGGAAGCCCGAAAACTGATCCAGGAAAGGCTGGTAAAAGGGGACGGACGGGTTCTTGACTGTCTGGGAAAAGCTTCAGAAATCCAGGAGAGCGAGTTGCTGAAAAAGTATCTTCGTGAGATTACTCATGCCGTAGAAATTTCCAGCATTCAGAATGCAGCAGAAGCAGTAGAGGATTTGCAGGATACGGTAAATAAGGCGAAAGAAATTCGTGGCAGCGAGATTTTTGAACTGGTGTATGCAGCAGCTGATATTTTTGCGGCAAGTATTCGGATTCCAGAGCGTACTGCTACTGTGGAGGAATTCCGTAAACAGTGTGATAAATGTGGAAAAATAGAGGAAATTTTTTCCTGTCTTGGGGATTTCCAGAAAAAATATATCCAGGAGCAGGCTGAACGCTATGAAACTGATACTATCCGCCCGGTTCGCAAGGCAAAGGAATATATCCAGAACCATTTCAGTGATCCGCTGACTTTAGAGGAAGTCAGCGAGATAGTGGGACTTAGCACTGCTTATTTCAGTGCCTTATTCAAGAAGACAGAAGGAGAAGGTTTTGCAAAATATCTGATCAACGTGAGAATGGAACAGGCCAAGCTACTCCTTCGGGAATCCAATCTTCCAGTAACAGAAATCTGCAGGAGGGTAGGATATAACGATCCGAAACATTTCACACATACCTTTGAGAAAGCGGCAGGGGTGAAACCCTCTACATATAGAAAATTGTATGGATAAATCAAAAATGAAATTTAAAGAAAAACTGAAATACATATCCAACCGGGCTCTTGTCCTGGGAACGGTAGTCTTCGGGAGTTTTATTATTCTGGCGGTAATTCAGCTGTTATTGGCATATAAAGGCGAAACACCCTGGTGGATGGCCATAATTATAACAATATTTGCAATTTTGTTTCCGATTGTATTCTGGCTGTGGATTCACCGCCCTTACATGCGCTGTGAAAAAATGACGGATCGTTTTCTGGATGGTTATATTTTTTCCGAAAAAGAAGATATGGAACTCTTGAACCTGACTCCAAGCATCCAGAAGCAGATGAAAATGGTAGACCGCATTGTGCGTTCTCCCCAGTATATGGATCTGAACAAAAGACAGGCTCAGTACCTGGCTTTGCAGAATCAGATCAATCCCCACTTTCTTTACAATACACTGGAAAGCATCCGTGGAGAAGCTATTATTGCAGGTCTGGACAGCGTTGCAGATATGACAGAAGCCCTGGCAAGATTTTTCCGTTACACCATTACCAAGGTGGAGAATCTGGTTTCTGTGGAGGAAGAACTGGATAACTGTGAGACTTATTTTGGAATTCAGAAATATCGTTTCGGGGACCGGCTGCAGCTTCATATTGATTATGATATTGCAGAGTATGAAAAGATCATGAACTGCAGAATCCCCAAACTGACGTTGCAGCCGATTCTGGAAAACAGCATTATCCATGGCGTGGAGCTGAAGGTTGGCGGTGGAAATCTTTATATCCGTTTTCAGTGTACAAAGGATCGCCTGCTCATCCGTATTTCAGACGATGGGGTGGGAATGGACGAGATGACTTTAGCAAAGCTGAACCAGAAGCTGGGCAAGTCAACCAAGGCCATTCACGACAATGAAGAAAAACAGGGCGGAATTGCTCTGGTGAATGTGAATAACAGAATCCATTTGATCTTTGGGGATGAATATGGCATGCATGTTTATTCTGTACCAGGAGAAGGAACAGATGTGGAGATCACCATCCCTATACTTACTGACGACAGACAGGTGAAAAACAGGAGCGTGTTGGTATGAGAAACGAAGTTCTCAGAATGGAGCGTGTGACGTATAAAGAGGATGAGGTTGTGAAGCTGGAGGACTTCAATCTTCAGATTTTTCAGGGAGAGATTATGGGATTTATGCCTGTTAACAGTCATGGAAAAACAGCTCTTCTGAAGCTTCTGGAACGGAATCTTCCCCTCTATGACGGTTATATTTATTATGGAGGGGAAAAGGTAAACACCTGGAAAGAGAATTACAAGGCAGCAAACAGGATCAGCATTATCCAGGAGAAAAGTTCTCTGGCAGGAAATCTGAACATTGCAGATAATATTTTTGTCCTGCGTCCGGGCTTTCGCCAGTGGGTGATCCGCACAAAGATCCTGAACCGGCAGATGGAACCTTTTTTAGAAGATATCGGAATGGACATTCCCCTTAATAAAGATGTGGAGAAGCTTTCTACTTTTGAACGGATCATTGTAGAATTGCTCCGGGCTGTGATTATGGGATATCATCTGATCGTGCTGGACGAAGTTGGAGCCCTTGTCAGTGATGATGAGTTGAAAAAGCTCCATGGAATTATCCGTCGTTATGTGAAAAAAGGGTTTTCTTTTCTTTATATCTGTTCTCATCTGGAAGAGATTTCCAGTATCTGTGACAGATGTGCGCTGTTTACCAATGGAAGAATCCAGAAGATTCTGGAAAGAGAGGAGCTGTTCAATGATCCGCCCGTAACTTACATGACGGAATATAACGACATGGTCCGTTATCATACGGAAAAAAGGGAAGGGCAGCAGGCTGCACCGGTTGTTTTTCAATGGAAGGGCTACGGAGAGGATGCAGCCTGCAATTTTTCCTTTGATGTGCATAAAGGAGAATGCCTGGCCGTACAGATTATGGATGCCAGGGGAATGGAGGAGCTACGGAAGATTCTGACCGGAGATATTTTACCGGAAAGTGGAGAAATCCTGTTGAATGGGAAGCAGACAGAGATTCCGGGAAATGGCAGGATTGCAGTAATCCAGGAACGTACTACAAAAACCATGATTTTTCCGAAACTGGATTATATGAATAATCTCTGTATTTGTCTGGCAGAAAAAGTTCCTTCAATCTGGCACAACAAACGTCTTCAGAAAAGTATTCGGAATGAATACAGTCCCATATTAGGGACAGATGTTTTTGAAATGCCGGTGGAGGAACTGAGTGAAAAGCAGAAGTATCAGCTGGTGTATACAAGAGTATTTTTGCAGAAACCGGAGATTCTGTTTTGTATTCAGCCTTTCTGCGGCGCTGATCTTGCTCACAGGATGTTTATCTGGAGTATGTTGGAAAAGTTCCTGGATAAGGGGATTTCGGTGGTGATCTTATCTTTGAATTTATCGGATTCCCTGGCTATGGCAGATCGCCTGTTGATTCTTGGGGAGAATGGGGAAAAGAGGGAAATTGCAAGAGAAAATTTTCATAAGATTACATCGCCGGTGCCCTGGCTGCACATGTATCTGTCAGAGAGAAAATAAAATATAATACTAATAATTCGGATTGTATTTTCAAACACGCTCCAGAGCCTAAATAAGAAGCCCATGGCAACAGAAATAAAATTGCCATGGGTTTCTTTATAACTAAAATTCAATTGTTTTACTTGTACTCGCGTCCACTTTCCTGTCTGCGGATAAGAAGTATCCTTCGCTTGCAAATTGGCCAACTGCAATTAATTATAAGTTGCAAAAATTTATTATTGTGAAATATGAGATTACACTTTATTAGTCAATCTTCAGAATCAGTTCCAGCACCCGTCTCGCGCAGTGCTCTAATTCCGGGCGGCCAAGCTGTCCCATTTCCATGGCCTTTTTCACACGCTCGGGGAAACCGGTTCCCATTTTTACGTCATTTCCGGCCTTGATTTCTTTGTAATGTTCAGCTCTTGTCCACCAGTCGGTTGTAACCATGCCCTTGAAGCCCCACTCGCCGCGGAGAACATCTTCCAGAAGCTCGCGATTCTCAGAAGCGCGGTGACCATTGATTGCATTGTAGGAGGACATGATGGTCCATGGCTGTGCCTCTTTTACAATGATCTCGAAACCTTTAAGATAGATCTCACGAAGTGCACGCTCGGAAACACGGGAATCGCTGTGCTTTCTGTTGGTCTCTTTGTTATTTGCTGCGAAATGCTTCACAGAAGCTGCAATGTGCTGGGACTGGATACCTTTTACCATAGCTGCGCCCATCTTTCCGGCAATCAGCGGATCCTCGGAATAGTACTCGAAGTTTCTTCCGCAAAGAGGATTTCTGTGGATATTTACTGCTGGGGTAAGCCATACAGCAAGATTGTTCTCCTTCACTTCTTCGGCACCAGCCTGTCCAACCTGCTGAACAAGAGCCGGGTTCCAGGTGCATGCAAGAAGTGTCGCGCAAGGCCATGCTGTTGTGTTCATGCTGCATTCCCCGCTGATACGAAGTCCGGCTGGACCGTCTGCTGTCATAATGGATGGAACGCCGTAATCCGGAAGATTTCCAAAACCGAAGGTATTGGAAACACCTACGTTTGGCTGTCCTCCAAGAAGATGAATCAGATCGTCATCGCTTAACTGTGCCATAAAATCATCCAGGGAAAGCCTGCCTTCTGCTACATCAATAAACTGCTTTCTGCCAAAGTTGTCGAAAAGTGTGCCACGTGCACAGCAGCGGACTGCAGGGGTAATACCTTCCTCAGTGCCCGGCTCCATTTTCTCAAATACGCATTCGTTCATGTCATTGCATGCAGACTGTGGAAGCTCCTCAAAACTGCCGTCAGAGAGCATACGCTCTTTCAGGCTGGTTGGAACAAGATGAGCTGTCAGCTGCTTTGTGATTACATTTTCAGCCAGTTCCATTGTCAGGATGCTCTCCTTGGTGTCGCGCACAGAAGTTCCAATATAGAACTTATAAGTACCTTTTTCCAGAATATATGCGGATTTCTTGATTTTTCCAAGGTCATCGTAGGAAGCCATGTCAGCCTTTGCAAAGGAAAGGCGGATCTGCTGTGTCTCGCCTGGCTGAAGAAGACGGGTTTTTGCAAAAGCGGCAAGCTGGCGGGCTGGTTTCTTCAGAAGTCCCTGTGGAGCTTCGAAATAAATCTGGACAACTTCTTTTCCAGCCAGGTTACCGGTGTTGGTCACCTGAACCTCAGCGAAAATCTGATCCTCTGTTTCCCACATAGCGATGGTGTCCAGGCCAAAGGTGGTGTAGGAAAGTCCATATCCAAATGGATAGATTACTTTTTCCTGTGCTCCTGGAAGAGTTTCAAAATAGCGGTAGCCTACATAAATATCTTCCGTATAGTTTACATAATCAAAAGACTCATGGAAGTTGGCAGTGGATGGATAATCATTTACGTCTGCGGCAAAAGTGTCAGCCAGCTTACCGGAAGGATTTCCTTTGCCGGTGAGAAGCTCCGCCATGGCAAGTCCGCCTTCCATGCCTCCTTGCCATCCAAGAAGAGCGGAGGAAATCCGGTCGTCATTTTTTACCCAGGAAAGATCCATGATTCCGCCGATGTTGAGAACTACCACGATATCATCGAAGCGTTCTTTTACCATGGAAAGCATTTCTTTCTCACGGGCAGTGAGATAGAAGTCGCCATCCGGGAAAATTTCGCCGGAAATTTTCGGCATGGTGGTTTCCGTATCCCATGGATTAAATTCGTTGTTGCATTCAATACTGGAACGGTCCCAGCCTTCACCGGAAAAACGGCTGATCACAACAACAGCAACGTCAGCAAATGCTTTTGCGCCGTCAGCAAGTTCTGGGGAAAGCTCTGGCTCTATCGTCATTCCTGGTGCGGCACCCTTTTCATACTGGTGCTGGATATCGGTGCGGTAAAATGCGGATAATGGCTCATAGATCTGAACGGCGCCTTCCTGCATTTTCAGCCCGTCGTAAAGGTTGTGTACATAAGAAACCATAACATCGCCGCTTCCGCCGCCTCCTTTTACATAATCGAAGCTGCCCTTGCCAAAAAGGGCGATGCGTGTGCCCTCAGCAAGAGGAAGCAGATAATTCTCATTTTTTAAAAGAACCATACCTTCCTTGGCGGCTTCTTTGGAAAGAAGGATATGTTCTTTGCTTGCGGTAACACGGCCGCTTTCCTTAAGGGGAAGGTTTGGCTGGAATTTAACTCTGGTCCATTTGTTCATTGTGGGATGTCCTCCTGTAGATAAATTTATAATTAGAAAGTTTTTTTCGTGTAGTTGCCTTGATATTGCTATTGTACTGGAAAAAGCGGTGGTGTACTAGATGGTTTATTGCTTCTTTTATAGGTCTTTCTTGATATTATAGATGAAATATTATATATTATCATAAAGAATAAATGGTATATTTTGATTTTAAACCTGTGGCATAAATGTTGTATTTTGATTTTAAACCTGCAGCATAAGTGTTGCGTATTTTTGATGAGGATGGAAGTCGGGAAATTTGAGTGAAAAAAGAAGATGAGGCATACTATGAGAGCAGAATATGAAAACGTGCTGGATGATCATTTGGGGAAAATTCATTTTACATATGTAAATACCTGGGATGAATTGTTACCGGCGCACTGGCATGAGCATTTGGAAATTATTTATGTGCTTGGCGGCGAGATTACAGCATCTATTAATGATGTGAGTTATGAGTTGGAAAAAGGGGATATTTTTCTGGTAAATTCCAATGATATCCATTATACCTACACGCATGAGGATGCCAGGTATTATCTTTTACAGATCCCGCCGGTTCATCTGGAAAGAATTTCTGCAAAGTGGAAGGGACTGAAATTTCAGGAGCTTATAAGGTCGAAATCAGCTGACGCATGTGTTCAGGGAGAACAACTGGAGAATGTGCAGGGAAAGGGACTTGTGGAGATGAGGGAGAATCGAAAGTCTACAAATCGGGCTGATGATCTGTATGATCAGTTGAGAGACGTATTTCGGAAAATTGCAGGCTTTTATGAAGAAAAAAAAGAAGGCTATCATCTTCTGGTGCTTTCTGCTGTTTACCGTTTACTTTATTTTCTTTATACAGAAGGAATCAGGAGTGAGGAAGATACAGAAAACGCTCACGGCACTTTGCGAGACTTGGAGCGGATGAAGTTATGCATGGAATTTGTCCGGGAACATTATGGGGAAAGAATTTCCCTTGCCGATGCTGCAGGGCTTTTGGCCATTACACCAGAGCATTTCTGTCGCCTTTTTCGCAAATATACAGGACAGACCTTCCTGGCTTATGTAAATCAGATCCGCATGGAGCATTTCCACACAGATCTTCTGGAGACAGATAAAAATATAACATTTCTTCTGGATAAAAACGGGATTACCAATTACAAAGGTTTTTTGCGAAAATTTAAGGAAGCTTATGGGGAATCGCCGAAGGAAGTAAGGAGAAGAAAAAACTGAAATATTAGAAATTCATGCTTTTAAACCCGTTGAAAATGAAAAAAGCAGGACAGCCTTAAATTCTTTATGTAAAGGTCTGTCCTGCCAGTTGGAAGCTGACGCATTATAACTGCGCTTTATTTTTTACCAGCATTTCATGAATGATATTCTGTGTATAAGCACCCAGATGTTTTTTGTCCTCTTTTTCCAGCTGGTCTATGTAGATTGGTTTGCCATATTCCAGGATAACGTGGGTTTTCTTAACTCTTGGAAAATGGTTTTCCCAGATATCAGCGGAGCCGCTGATCGCCATCGGGATGATCGGACAGTTTGTCTTTGCGGCAATTTTGAAGCTGCCCTCATGGAATGGAAGCATGTCCAGTTCATCTTCATTTTTGTTTCGTGTACCCTCTGGAAAAATGCAGATGGAAATGCCGGATTTCACTTTCTCAATAGCAGTGAGAATGGTTTTCAGTCCCTGCTTAAGGTCATTACGGTCAAGAAACAGGCAGTGAAGACGTTTCATCCAGGTAGAAAGCAGAGGAACCTTTTCCATCTCTTTTTTTGCGATATAGCCGGTACGGATGGGGCAGCGTGGATAAGTGATCGGTACATCAAAAAAGCTTCTGTGATTTCCGATATAAAGAACCGGCACATCAGTTGGTACATTTTCCTCTCCGATAACAGTCAGCTTCACACCGGATATCCACAGGATAAAACGAAATACTGCCTGAACGATCCGAAGAGAGCTGATTTCCTTTGCCATAGGATTGAATTTGCCGATGATCCATTCTACAAAGAGAATGGGAATGGATAAAATCAGGAATCCAACCACTACGATCACGCATAAAATAAAACGAATCATATGATTTTCCTTTCTTTGATCTGTGCCTCATGCGTAGGAAGCATGTTTTGGCATATTGTTTATGTCTATTATATGTAATTTGAAAAATTCTTGCAATAAATCTTTTTTATTCCTCATACAATAAAATAAATGGAGATTGCTGTTTGCTGTGTTTAAAGGCTGAGCATCAGATGAACAGCAACGAGACATCTGAGGTGGCAGAATGAAAAAAACAAAAGCAGTTCTTCTGGGAGTAATTTTGTGGTCACTGCTTTTGATCAGTGGATGCAATTTTATCCGCATTGAGGAAGAGCCGCGGAAGCCTCTGGAGTATTCCATTGTAAAAAATGAAGAGATACCGGCAGAACTGGCTGCCCTGATACAGGAGAAAAAGAAGAATGAATTTCAGCTGACCTATCAATGTGAAAAAGACTTGCTTCTTGTAAAAGGATACGGGGAGCAAATGAGCGGAGGTTACAGTATTTCCGTGGAAGAACTGGGGTGGACTTCCCAGGCTGTTTTTTTCCGGACAATGCTGCTGGGGCCATCAGACGAGAAAATAACGATCAGTCCGCCTTCCTATCCTTACATCGTGGTGAAGACGGAATACCGAAAAGAACCTGTGATTTTTGAACGCTTTACTGAAAAAAGCGAAAATGATGCAATATAGCAGTCTGGTGAAAAAAGGAGTGGAAAATCGTGGAATTAAGAAAAGAAAGTGTGCAGATGCTTCAGATAAAAAGCCGTGCAGCCAGCCAGGTAACGTTTGATACAGATTATAATGTACCAGATGCAAAGCCGGATGTGGGACGACTGATCCAGAGCAAGGGTGACATTTCCATGGATGAAGTGCGTCTCAGCGAGGGCAAGGCATTTATCAGCGGAAACTTGAATGTGGATATTCTCTATGTGGGGGAAGAAAACCAGAAGGTGAGCAGTCTGGGGGCAAAACTGTCTTTTGATGAGACATTGAACCTGGAAGGGATTGCAAGTGGGGATAAAATGTGCCTGAAGTGGGAGATTGAGGATCTCAGCGTGCACATGATTCATTCCCGAAAACTAAACATAAAAGCAATTGTTACCTTTTATGCAGTGGTAGATGAAATGGCAGGAATTCAGCTTCCGGTGGAAATCAGTGAGGAGGGAATTTCAGTAAAAAGGAAGAAAGTCCGTTTAATGAGTCTTATGGTACATAAAAAGGACACTATGCGGATTAAGGATGAAGTGACTTTAGTGTCCAATAAACCGAACATTGAACAGCTTTTGTGGTATACCATTGATGTCCGTGGAATGGATTTGCGTCCAGAGGATAATGTGGTGAAAGCAAGAGGAGAACTGTCAGTTTTTGTCCTTTATTCGGGAGAAGATGAGGAAAATCCGCTTCAGTGGGCAGAGTATGTGCTGCCGTTTAATACGGAAGTGGAGTGTACTGGTTGTATGGGAGAGATGATTCCAAATATTGGCTTTTCTGTTATGCATCAGAGCATTGAAGTAAAACCGGATTCCGATGGGGAAGAACGGGTAATGAGTGTAGACACGGTGCTGGAACTGGACATGAAGCTTTACCGCGAAGAAGAGCATGACCTGATTCTGGATGTGTACTCACCTTTGAAAGAATGCATTCCTCAGGGAAAAGAGATGTGTCTGGAAAGTCTCCTGGTACGGAATGACTCCAAATGCCGCGTATCTGACCGTATTGAACTGAAGGAAAGCCAGGGGAAAATCCTGCAGATCTGTCACAGCCAGGGACGTGTAAAGGTTGAGAAAACGAAAATTGTAGAAAATGGAATCCAGGCTGATGGAATTGTATTTATGAAAATTCTGTATATTACAGGAAATGATGAAATGCCATTCTATTCTGTTGATGGAATGATCCCTTTTTCCCATATAATTGAGGCAAACGGGATCAACGAGGACAGTATCTTTTTTCTGCAGGCAGATCTGGAACAGCTGTCAACGTCTATGATCGACAGCAATGAGATTGAGGTGAAGGCTGTGATCAGTCTCAATGTGCTGGTGCTTCAGTGTGAAAACCGGATGATCATAAGCAAAGTGGAGGAGCGTCCCCTTGATATGGAGAAAATCCAGGCAATGCCGGGAATCACGGTGTATGTGGTGAAAAATGGGGATTCTATGTGGGATATTGCGAAAAGATTTTATACTACAGTGGAGGAAATCTGTGAGCTGAATGAACTGGAAGAGGACAGAGTTGTGCCTGGAATGCCGCTGCTGTTGGTGAAGAAGGTGGAAGGGTAAGGCTGCTTTCTGTTTACTGCATATATTTGGAGAAAACCTTTTCAAACATGCTCTGGTCACGTTGTGGACAGTAACGATATATATAGAATGAGAAATTTCCTCGCATAAATGTATTGAAAAAAATACAAAAATATTTTACAATAAAAGCATTGATAAAATTGTATACAAAGTACAAAGAAACTGCTGCTCTTAGAGCCTGCCAGAGGTTTTATGTGAGCGGCAGCTACAAGCGGAGGAAATTATGCGTTTACGTGCACTTGCAAAGATAAATCTGGGACTTGACGTGGTTGGAAAACGTGATGACGGATATCACGAAGTCCGTATGATCATGCAGACCATACAGATGTATGACGTGCTTGAAATTGAGAAAAAAAAGGAGCCGGGAATTGTCCTTACCACGAACATTCCTTACGTTCCTACTGACGAGCGGAATCTTGTATATAAAGCGGCGAAAATGTTAATGGAAGAGTTTGATATAAAAGAGGGGCTTACCATGAACCTGGAGAAGTTTATCCCGGTAGCAGCTGGCATGGCTGGTGGAAGCTCTGATGCGGCAGCCGCTTTTGTTGGCGTGAACCGCCTGTTTGGACTGGGACTTTCTGAGGAGGAGCTGATGAAACGTGCTGTGAAGGTTGGAGCTGATGTTCCGTATTGTGTGATGCGCGGAACTGCTCTTGCAGAGGGAATCGGAGAGAAGCTGACCAGACTTCCCAGAGTACCTCACTGCTATGTGCTGGTGGGAAAACCAGGGGTAAATGTTTCAACCAAGACTGCTTATGAGAACCTGAAACTGGACGATCCTGCTGTGGTTCATCCGGATATCGACGGTATGGTGACAGCTGTCAGAAATGGTGATCTTGATGGAATGATTTCCAGAATGGGAAATGTATTTGAACCAGGAATTATCAGCAAATATCCTGTGATCCAGGAAATCAAAGATCTGATGGAGAGTAACGGAGCACGTAAGGCCATGATGAGCGGAAGTGGTCCTACTGTATTTGGCATTTTTGATGATAAGGAAAAAATGGAGCGGGCAGCAGCTGTTCTCAGGGAGAGCAGACTTGCGAAGACTGTTTTTGCCACAGATGTTTTTTAGCGGAGGGAAATACAAATGACAAGTGATTTTACGGTGCATATGGATGAGTATCTTCCACTTAGGGAGGTTGTTTTTAATACATTGCGTCAGGCAATACTGAAGGGAGAACTGAAGCCGGGTGAAAGACTTATGGAGATTGCCCTTGCGGAGAAGCTTGGGGTGAGCAGAACTCCTATCCGGGAAGCCATGCGTAAGCTGGAACTGGAAGGGCTGGTTGTGATGGTCCCGAGACGTGGAGCCCAGGTTGCCAATATTACAGAGAAAGATCTGAATGATGTTCTGGAGGTCAGGATCACTCTGGAAAATATGGCTATTGAGAAGGCCTGTGCCAATATGACAGATGCGGATATCCGGAAACTGGAGCAGGCGGCTGAGGTTTTCCAGACCAGTACTGCGGAAGGAGACCTGGTAAAGATGGCTGAGGCGGATGTGAATTTCCATGAGGTAATTTATGAAGCTGCTGATAATAAAAGACTGATGCAGGTTCTGAATAATCTTCGCGAGCAGATCTACAGATATCGTGTAGAATATCTGAAAGAGGATGAGTCCAGAAACCGTCTGGTGAAAGAGCATGAGAAAATTACCAGGGCGCTTAAGGAACGGGACGTGAAAGCGGCACAGGAGCTGTCTTTTGAACATCTGGAGAATCAGCGGATGGGAATTATTCAGGCGATTCGGGCAGAAGAGTAAACTGAGTGGTTTTCTGGGAGCGGAGCGGGCACATCCTGCCCGCGTTCCTCCTTCTGGAAAGTTGAGAGAAAATGAATATAATTGTTTTTATGGGAGATACTGGGAGAGATAACCAGTGTCTTTTTTTGTGTAATAGGAAATTCCGTTGGAATTCCCTATTACACAAAAAGCCCTACCGGGCAGGATCGCACTGCGGCGAAATGAAAGATGTCGTCCGAAGCGACCCGCCGCAGGCGGAGAATCCTGCAAGCAGGATTTTCTTTTGTTGCCTGAAAATGGAAAAGAGGAACAGTGTTGGATAAAAATGATAATATTGTTATGATTTCAAAGGATATTCGAGCAAATGAACGGTATATAAGAGAACTCCTGGCAGATTGTGGAGATATTCAGATCCGGAAGATGCGGCTGGGGGATGAGCGGAAGGTTGACTGTCTGATGGTCTATATTGAGGTAGCGACTTCCAATATGATGCTGGAGGACTCTGCCATTGGAAAAATGGTGGGGCATTTCTGGGAGATTTCGCCTGGGGAGATGCAGGAATTTGTGGAGTATAACAGTCTGGGAATTGCGGATGTAAAGAAGCTGACTGACATGGAGCAGGTGTTCGCAGGGCTGCTTGCCGGAAATGCGGTTTTCTTTATGGACGGATTTGACCAGGCCATGAAAATTTCCAGTGTCGGTTATCCAAGCATGGGGGTAACAGAAGTGGAGATGGAGAAGGTTCTGCGAGGTTCCAGGGAAGGCTTCTCTGATTCTGTGAAAATAAATTCTGCACTGATCCGGAAGCGGCTTCGGGATACCAGATTAAAGGTAGTGGAATTCTATATTGGGGAGAGATCACATACACTGGTTCAGATGGTATACATGGAAGATCTGGTGCAGGAGGAATTTCTGGAGAAAGTGAAAGAGCGGCTGGGAGAGTTTCGAATTGATGGAATCCTGGACAGCGGAATGCTGGAACAGCTGACGGAGGATTCCTGGTTTTCCCCTTTTCCGCAGTATCAGACTACGGAAAGACCGGATCGTGCAGCGCAGGAAATTTTAAATGGAAAAGCAGTGCTTCTCTGTGATAATTCTCCGTCAGCGCTTATTTTGCCAGGTGTTTTTCACAGCTTTATGGAAAGCAGCGAGGACTGGTATAACCGATTTGAAATGGCATCATTTCTTCGAATACTGCGCTATGTGGCACTGGCAGCTGCTACGTTGCTGCCGGGACTTTATCTTGCAGTGATCCGGTTTCACACACAGATTCTTCCTACGAATATGCTTCTGTCCTTTGCCCAGGCAAGAGAAGGCGTGCCATTTTCCAGCATTGCGGAGCTTGTTCTGCTGGAGTTATCCTTTGAACTGATTCGGGAGGCTGGTGTACGGATTCCGGGAGCGCTGGGAAATGCTATGGGAATTGTGGGAGGACTGATCGTGGGATCTGCTGCTGTGGAAGCGAATCTTGTAAGCCCGATTGTGGTCATGGTTGTGGCGATTACGGCGCTTGGTTCTCTTGCAATTCCAAATGAAGAATTTGCCTCGGCATTTCGGATGCTTAAATATTTCTTTTTGTTTTTGGGAGGATATCTGGGAATTTTTGGAATTGTGACAGGAGTATATCTGACAGTATCACATCTGGCAGGACTTCTCAGCTTTGGAGTTCCATACCTGTCGCCCTTTGTCAAACAAAGTACGGATAATGGGACTGGAAGCAAAATTGTGAGAGTGCCATTTAAAAAGAGATGGAGGCGCCCTCCATATGCCAGAAAAAATGAGCGAGTGAGACTGCAAAAAATCCGCAATAAGAACAGGAAGGAAAGGTAACCGAAGTAAATGAAATTTGCAGAAAATAATCGAATCTCCCAACGGCAGCTCTACAGGCAGATCGTGATTTCGTTTATTGCACCATTAATATTATGCCTTTTCGAAAACAGAAAAACGCTGGGGCTTGGCGGGCTGGCAGGGACTGCAGCGGCCCTTGCAGCTGTGCTGTTTTATGTGATTTTTCTCATCCGTCTTCGTTATGCTTTTGCCAGGCCCTGCAAAACAGCCGGTGTGGTGTGGGGACGGCTGGCAGCGTTGTTTTTTCTTATATACTGCATTCTTGGAGCTGCGTTTCTTTTGAATCTTCTGGGAGAAATTGTTGCAGTTAGTCTGGGAACAGGTATAGGAAAAAAATGGCTATGTCTGATCACATTGCTGGTTTGCAGTCTGGGCACGCAAAAGGGGATTCAGAGACGAGGCAGAATGGGAGAAGTGTCAGGAGGCGTGGTACTTGCAGCGGTTATGCTTATGTTAGTCCTGGCTGTGGGACAGGGAAAATGGGAGTATTTTCAGGAAATGGTATGGAATTCCTCTTTCTCAGGAAGAAAAATTATGGAAAGTGGATACGATGTGATATGTGCATTTTCCGGATTGGGGCTGCTTCCCTTTGCATTGGACAGTGTAGGAAACAGTAAAGATACAGGGAAAACTGTAAGTTTTGCCGTTTTTACCCTGGGAATTTTGCTTATTCTGACGGAATTGCTGCTTCCTTCAGTATTTGGATGGGGGCGCCTGAAATATGAAAGCTGCCCGATTTTGCCGCTTCTGGCAGGTGCGGAGCTTCCAGGGAATGTATTGGCAAGATTTGATGTCCTCTGGATGGGATTTCTTTTATACAGCCTTTTATTTTCTATTGGAAGTTTTCTGCATTATGGTCATTTAATTGTGGAAAAAGCAGATATGGGAACTGGAAAGCTGTGGATATCCACTCTGGTTTTTGCCGGAGCTGTGTGGAATATTGAAAGATGGGGAATCCGGAATAGTTTTCCATTATATTTGAAATATATTTTTGTGCCCGGAATGCTGGTGTTTCAGATTATTTTTTTTATGACAGGCAAAAAGAAGTGGAAAAAGAAGCTTGCCGCAGCGTGTGTCAGTGCATTGTTTCTGTTAGCCGGCTGTGGTGGTGTGGAACCGGAGAAACGCATGTATCCGCTTGCACTTGGAGCTGATATTACAGATGGGAAATTTCAGCTGACTTACGGAATTCCGGATCTCCCAAAGTCTACAGGACAGGAAAAAGACGGGGAAGACCAGGGCAATGCTGCACCATCGATTCAGGGAGAAACCTTCCGTGAGATTGAAAATATATACAGCCGGACACAGGAAAAATATCTGGATATGGGACATCTGGAAATTCTGGTTCTTGGCGAGAGTCTGTTGGATGGAGGGCGTTGGGAGCAGGTTCTTGAGTATCTGAAGCAGGAGCCGACTATAGGTGAAAATGTTTATGTGTTTCGCTGCGATGCGGCATCTGAAGCGGTAGCCTGGGTAAGCTCTCAGGACGTTTCTCTGGGGGAGTATCTTTTGGGGCTTCTGGAAAATAATCCAAATGGAAGCCCGGGACAGGCAGTAACTCTTCGTGAGGTTTATCATGAGTTTTATGAACGTGGTGCTTTGTCTGAATTGCCAGAACTGGAAATTGACGGAAAGGAACTGGAAGTGAAATTTTAGCCGAATCAAGTTAGAGCGTGTTTGAAAAATCATTCCCGCAATCTCCCGCAAATTGTGACGCACATCTTGCAGAAAGCCTTTTTCAGACACGCTCCAGGGAAGCTGCGAAAAGCAATAAGCAGTGGGAATAAATGTGATTATTCCGGGCCGGGACAGGGAATACTTTTGATAGAAAAATATGGGAGGCACATTTATGTTCTGTTTAAGAAAAAACAAATATCATATAGCGGCAGCACTTCTGACAGCTGTATTACTTTGTCCGGGCAGTGAAAATTTTAATAAAAATTCCAACCTTCTTGCATGGTGGGGAACCATTTATCCTCAGTTCTGTTTTATGGAAGCACCGAGGACGGAGGAAGGTCAGAAAGCAGAGCCAAGATTTCATTTCTGGATTGTGGAGACGTTACTGTTCACAAAAAACACCTCGCGGAATGTTACCGGTGAACCGTAACGTGGAGACACTTAACGCTTTGATGTAGTACAAGCACTTGCACCGCCGCTTCTTTGGTGTTAAAATGAAATATAAATTGCGAATATCGCTTGACTATGAATTTGGAGATAGATGAATGAAAATAGACAGAGATGCGCCTGTTGGTGTGTTTGATTCCGGTATTGGAGGACTTACCGTGGCAAGGGAGATCATGCGGAATCTTCCAGCAGAGAAAATCGTGTATTTCGGTGATACTGCCAGAGTTCCATACGGAAGTAAATCCAAGGAAACGATTATAGGATATTCACGTCAGATTATCCGTTTCCTGAAAGAACAGAAGGTGAAGGCGATTGTGGTGGCCTGTAATACAGCCAGCGCGTTTGCCCTGGAGGCAGTTCAGGAAGAATTTGACATTCCCATTCTTGGAGTGATTGAAGCCGGTGCCAAGGTAGCTGCGCAGGTTACCAGAAATAAACGGGTGGGAATCATCGGTACAGAAGGTACTGTTGGAAGTGGGATCCACGCGGAGGTTCTGAAAAAGATCGATCCGGAGATTACAGTGATCGGAAAGCCATGTCCCTTATTTGTACCGTTGGTAGAGGAAGGCTGGACTCATGATCCGGTGACAGTGGAAGTTGCAAGCAGATATCTGAGGGAACTACAGGAAAAAGATATTGATACACTGATCCTTGGCTGTACCCATTATCCACTGCTACGTTCTACCATCGGACAGATCATGGGAGAGGGTGTTACTTTGGTGAACCCGGCGTACGAGACGGCACTGGAACTTGGCAGACTTCTGAAAGGGCAGGATATGCAGAGCACCGGACAGGGACAGTCTGATTTCCCATATCGTTTCTATGTGAGCGATCTGGCAGAGAAATTCAAGGGCTTTGCCAATTCGATTCTGCCATTTGATGTGGAGAAAACGCAGAAGATTGATATTGAGAAATATTGAAAAAGAGAAAGAAATGGAAAAACAATGGAAAAAGAAGTTTTAATTCACGTAAAAGGTTTACATATGATGGACACACCAGAAGGTGATGAGCCAATCGAGATTGTGGTTCCGGGAGAGTATTATTTCCGCAACGGTAGTCATTATCTTCGCTATGAAGAAATGCTGGACGAGCAGGGAAATCCTACTGTAAATTATATCAAGATATCCTCCAGGGGAATGGAAGTCCGAAAAAAAGGACAGGTAAATACACATATGGTTTTCGAGCAGGGAAAGCGTAATATGGCATTTTATACTACCCCGTTCGGAACTCTTGAAATGGGAATTTCAGCGACGAATCTGGAATTGGAAGAAAGTGACGGTCAAATTGCCATGAAAGTGAATTATTCTCTGGACCTGAATCAGGAGCATGTGGCAGATTGCTGTCTGGATATTCAGGCGCAGGGGAAGAATACAGCTGGGTTTACCTTGTAAAGTTATAATTGTTTTCGCAGCTATTGCGGAAATCAACGAATCAGATGCAGTGAGAAATTATGTCGGGAGCGGGCAGATTTCTGACTGCATTTTTGTTTGCGAAAATCAGACCATGTGAAAGCTCTGTTTTCTGGTGTGCAAACGTGATCTGTAAGGTTTTGAACGTGAGATGCTGTGGATTCCCGAGGCGTTTCATTTTATACTATAAACAGTAAATGCCAGAGGCTGAAAAGGGGAAAATATCAGACTTTTGGTGATGCTTTGTGAAGATACATCCATATCGATCAGGAGGAAAATAACCATGGAACATACATTTTGGATCTGGTATCCGGGAGATTTTGAATTATATCATGCAATGAAGCAGAATTTCAGCCGTGTGGAGCGTGGATTTGGCTGGCCGGCATTTTGGAAAAGCGAGGGCTTCCGCAACCGCGTTGCTTTTCGCCGCACCTATGAGCTGGAGCAGGAGACAAGCTTTACCGTATTTTCAAATGCAATCGGTCATGTGCTGGTAACCTGGGAAAATGGGGAGAAGAAATATCCCTTTGGAAAAAAGATTACAGCAGGTCCGGGAAAAGTAAAGGTTTCCATTCATGCAGGATGTGTGGAGGCTTTTCCATGTGCTTATGTGCAGGGGAAGGTGATCCATTCTGACAAGACCTGGATGGCAGAGGATTATTCCCAACCGCTGGTACCGGTTGGCGTGTGCAAGTATTTTACAAAGCCAGAGCAGAAGCCAACTGTTTGGGAGTATACGGAAAAAGAGTGCAAGCCGGTGAAGATCAGTGAGGTAAATGGCGGTGTGCTGGCTGAGTTTGAGACGGAGCTGACAGCGGCTGTTTCTGTAAAGGATAAAAGAAAAACTGCACTGGAAAAAGAAAAAAGGAAAGTTGTCAAAAACATAGAAAACGGTTATGAAGGAAATGCAGAAGAAATTAGTGATGCCGGGAATTGTAGAAAAGAAAGCGATTCCGGGGACAGCTGCGATGTATTAGAGGTTTTCTGCGGTGAGTCCGAGGACGAAGCTCTTGATCTGGAGCATTGCTACTATAGCTGGCAGCCGGATCCTGTAACAAACAGATGTCCTTGCTGTGCAGTCCGTTTTGCATTTATTCCAAACTGCAAAGCCGAAGATGTGGAGATTACAGCCTTTTATCAGTATGTAGATTTCCCGAAACGCGCCTCTTTTAAATGCAGTGACCAGAAGCTGAATAAGATCTGGGAGGTGGCAGAGCATACCTTCCGTCTTTGCAGCGGTATCTTTTTCCTGGATGGTGTGAAACGTGACAAATGGATCTGGTCCGGGGATGCTTACCAGAGCTTTTTCGTAAACCAGTATCTGCTGGCAGATCCTGATATTGACCAGAGAACTCTTCTGGCACTTCGTGGAAATAATCCTATGACAAGACATATTAACACCATTATGGACTATTCCCTGTTCTGGATCCTGGGCGTGCTTTATCATTATGAGGCATACGGTGACCTGGAATTTGTCCGCCAGGTTTACCCGAAAATGTGCTCCCTTATGGAGTTCTGTGAGGGACAGCTGGATGAGAACGGATTTCTTGTAGGTCGTGAAAACGACTGGATCTACATTGATTGGGCTGACATGGATAAGACAGGGGCACTTTGCGCAGAGCAGATGCTGTTCGCTGCATGCTGGCAGACCATGGCGAAAGTCAGTGCGGCTCTTGGAGAAGAAAATCCGGAATATATGGAGAAATATGAGAAACTGATCGGGCAGATCCGTAAATTTTACTGGGATCAGGAAAAAGGCGCATTTATTGATTCCTTTGAATCCGGTAAGAGAAATGTGACCCGTCATGCCAATATTTTCGCAATCCTTTTTCACATTGCAACACAAGAAGAGCAGGAGAAAATACTGACAAATGTAATCAAAAATGATGAAATTCCGGCAATCACAACGCCATATTTTAACTTCTTCGAACTGGATATGCTTTGCCAGACAGGGGAACTGGAACTGGTATTTAATAAGATCCGTGATTACTGGGGGGGGAATGTTGGACCGTGGCGCAGTAACCTTCTGGGAAGAGTTTGACCCAGAGGCACCAGTAGAAACCCAGTACGACATGTACGGCGACCGCTTCGGAAAGAGCCTCTGCCATGCCTGGGCTGCCAGCCCGATCTATTTCCTTGCAAAGTATTTCATGGGGCTGAAATTTACCGGAGTTGGCGGAAAAGAATTTGTGGTAGAGCCGCATACTGAGTTTTTCGACAGCTTTGATTGTACATTGCCTGTTGCAGAAGGAAAGGTTCATATTGTGTGGGATGGAAAAGAACTGAAGGTGGAGAAGACAACACGCTCTAAAACGAGTTCATAAAAATTTGAAAGCAGATAAGCATTCCCACGCTTCAAGTGCGCGGAGGATGAAGAAGGAAATCCTGTTGCACTTGAAGTGACAGCTTCTGGAGAAAATCAGGAAACAGCAACATTTACAGTTCCAGAAGATGCAAAATCAGGCGACACCATCCACATCATCATGGAAGGTGTAGACGGCGGAACCAATCCTGTGGCTTATCAGAGAGTGATCGTGACAGTTAAATAAATCATAATAGTATGTGGAAAAAATTTATACTGGCTGGTTAAACGGCAGCATTACACTGGCAGTAAAATATCCTTTTTCACATTCAAAATTCAACAATCCGTTCTGACTTTCCACAGCAGAGCGGATTATTTTTATACCTAATCCGTGGTTGGAGGCATCTGCTTTGCTAGTGGCAAGACTGGGATTTTCTGAGAGAATATTACTGCTTACTTTGTTGCTTATTTTGCAGAGCAGATAATTTTGCACACATTTGATGATAATCTGGATGTCTGGAGTATCCTCCTGTTTGCTGGATTCGATTGCGTTGTCAAGAAGATTCAGGAGAATGGTGCATAGGACTTCCTCATTGATAGAAAGCTGGCCTGGAATAATAATTTCTGTATAAGTTTTGATGTGGAACTTTTGAGCTTCCTGAATTTTTCGGTTGAGGAGGTAGTCGATTAAAGTATTTCCTGTCTGAATGTCCGTAAGTTTGCTCATTTTTTCCCCAATTGCCTGGGAAATATAGGTGTCCAGTTGATCGTATTTTTTATCTGCAAGGAGAGTCTGGATATAAAAATAGTTATTTTTCAGCTCATGGCGCTCTTTTTTTACCTGCTCCTGAACTTCCAGGGAATAGCGGTAACGGGCAAGCTGAGTGCGTGTCTGGGTAAGAGCATCGTCCAGTTTGCGCTGATCTTCGTAGGAATGGATGATGGTAGCAAAAAAATAATAAATTATAGGCAGATTAGTGAGCAAAATGCCGGAAAGAATGGCAATCTGGTTTACGGAGTAAATTTGTGTACTTGAGGATATTCCGAAAAAAATCAAAAAACCAATAGGAAAATAAAGGATAAGAACGCCCTTAAAATAAGATATGGAAAAAGGTGTAGATAATTTTATCTTCCGGAAAAGTTTTGATAAAAGGAAAAGCAATATGTATAAAACCAGGGTTGTAAGCATATCAAGTGTGCGGTAAATCTGCGGCTGCATAGAAAATTCCTGACTGTAAAGAGGAGAACATACCATTTTATAAAGCTGGGTGAAGGTCATAAAATATAAGACATATACCAGTTTAGTGAAAAGTGTACCCGCCAGGGCAATATGAGCGCAAAGCACAGAAACAGGGATCGTGCATACGAAATAAAACCAGTAAGGAGTTTGGGCAGCTCCTGTAAGCTTCAGACAAATGGAAGAAAGTTCCAGACGGAGAATTAGATACACTATTATTGTGAATAACAGGTATAAGGATGAACCTACAGCAATGGAGCGCCCCACAGTATGATTCTTTTTAAGGCCACAGAGAATCAGCAGGGTATAGGAAAGAAATGAAAAAATAATAACGGAGTCAAGTGTCTGGTAAAGATGATAAATAAAATTAAACATAAAACCTCCTGAATCCCTCCTTTACCTCGTCTACTTTACCTCGGCTTATAGGTAGCTCTTGACCGCTTGTAAGCTGGAGGGAAGATTTTCCTATATAAAAAATATGTCTGCAATTTACAAGATAGCTACGGTGGATTTTAATAAATCCATGAGGAACAAGATATTCTTCCATATCAGAAATTTTGCATTGAACAATGCTGTTGCCCACGGTTGTCACAATGAGACAGTTTTTACGCTGAGCCTCAACATAAAAAATATTGCGGATATCAAAGGAAAAAATATTTCCGGAACCTGGTTCTGTAATAAAAATCAAGTGTTTTGTCTGTTCTTCCAACTTTTGTGATATGGCATCCACGAGAGCGGGGAGAAGTTTCTGATATTCGCTTTTTCGGATAAAACGGAAAGGCTGTACCTCGAATGTCTGGAAGACCAGCTCTTCTTTGTTGGATATAAAAATAACAAGGGAGTCAGGTGCCTGTGCCCGTATGTGGCGGCAGACCTGGATTCCGTCAATTTCTGGCATTTCGATATCAAGAAAAATAACATCATAATGATAATTCTCATTAAAAGTTCGCAGGAAATTTTTTCCAGAGGAAAAACTGTCGAATTCTATGGCAACATGACGGTTATTGAAGGAATCAATTAGAGTATTTTTTAGATATGAAAGAATTTCAGCTTCATCTTCTACAATAGCGGCCTGGAACATGTCTCTCCTCCTTAAGTCTTTTTTATTATACCAGAGTATAGCACATTTTTTCTGCAATTGGTACCGTATTTCTGCAACTGGTACCAAAATCATGAAAACAGAATTTTTTGTGATAAGATTCAGCTATCTCAAAGGAGGAGGAAAACAAAATGATCAAGTTAAACATGAGTGACGTGATCAGCGTACTCAACATGTGCAAACCTTACCTCATTGCGATTGCCGTAATTCTGGTAGTTGGTATTGTGGCTGCGGTTATGTGCAAAAAAATGGAAAATCCAAAAAGAAAACTTGTCAGAGGAAATGCGATTCTGGCAATGGTTCTTGGCGTTGTGATCGTAGCAAACCTGATTTGCGCAGGTCCAATGTCTACTCTGCTTACGTTAAGTACACAGGCTGCAGAAACTGTTTCTGACGAGACAACAGAGCAGTCCAATGAAGACTGCCGGACTATTGCAGCAGAGGGAACAGTTCTTTTGGAAAATGATGGTATTCTGCCATTAAAGGATACAAAAAACATCAATGTCTTTGGCTGGGCAAGTGTAAATCCTATTTATGGCGGTTCCGGAGCTGGTGCTTTAAATGATCTTTATGACCGCGTTACTATGCTGGAAGGTCTTGAAGATGCCGGGTTCAAGTTAAACGGTGAATTAACAGATCTGTACACCAATTATGGAAAAGAACGTGCAGACTATGGTTCAGACTGGTCTTTACCGGAGGTCCCGGCAGAAAATTATTCAGATGAACTGATTGAAAACGCAAAGGAATTTTCTGATACTGCGATTGTAACAATTGCCAGATGGGGTGGAGAGGGAAGCGATCTTCCCACTGATATGTCCAGCGTTTCCTATACAAATAATTCTGACTCTTACAATGATTTTGAAGCAGGTCAGCATTATCTGGAACTGAGCCAGACTGAGAAAAATATGATCAATCTGGTATGCGAAAACTTTGAGCATGTAATCCTGGTTTATGATGGTCTATCTACTTTTGAACTTGGATTTGTGGAAGATTATCCGCAGATTGAAGGCGTTCTCTGGTGTGCAGGTCCTGGACAGACTGGATTTGACAGCCTTGGAAAAATCATAAGCGGAGAAGTAAATCCATCTGGAAAAACTTCCGATACTTTCTTATATGATTTAACAGAAACACCTACATGGAATAATTTTGGAGACTTCAAATATGACAATATGGAAGAGTTTAAAATTGATGAAAGTGATCCATATGTCGGCGGAAGCGTTCCTACATTTGTAAACTATGTAGAAGGAATTTATGTAGGATATCGTTTCTATGAAACTGCTGCACAGGAAGGATTCCTGGATTATGATAAGGTTGTAAAATATCCATTTGGATATGGTCTCAGCTACACTGATTTTACCCAGGAACTGGAATCTTCCAGCATGGAAAATGGAAAAATTACTCTTGATGTGAAGGTAACAAATACTGGAGACATAGCTGGAAAAGATGTTGTGGAAGTTTATTATAACCCGCCATATACCAATGGAGGAATTGAGAAATCAACGGCAAATCTTATTGGATATGAGAAAACAAATGAACTGAAACCAGGTGAATCACAGACGGTAACAATTTCTTTTACAGCTGAGGACATGGCTTCTTATGATTACCTGGAAAATGGATGCTACGTGCTGGAAGCAGGAGATTATGAGATCAGTATCAACAGCGATTCTCATAATGTGATCGATTCTGTTACTTATACAGTAGATGAAGATATTGTTTATGATGAGGCAAATCCACGTTCGACAGATTTGACTGCTGCTGTAAATCAATTCGGTTATGCAGACGGACATCTTACTTATTTATCACGTAAAGATGGCTTCAAGAATTATGATGAAACAACAGCTGCACCTGCGAGCATGTCTATGCCGGAGGATTTAAAAGAAGGATTTACTGTAACCTCCAACTATGAAATGCCGGAAATTCCGGATGCTGAAATGCCTGTGACTGGCGCTGATAATGGAATGAAACTGGCGGAACTTCGCGGTGCAGATTATGATGATGAGCGTTGGGAAACACTTCTGGATCAGCTTACAATTGATGAGATGCAGAATATGATCGCCCATGCCGGATTCCAGACCGCAGAGGCAAAAAGTGTAGAAAAGGTTGCTACTGTTGATTGTGATGGACCGTCCGCTGTAAGCAATAACTTTACAGGTGCAGGTTCTGTAGGATTTCCTTCAAATGTTATGATAGCCTGCACATGGAATAAGGATTTAGCTCATACATATGGATATGATATGGGAAAAATGGCTACAGAACTTGGCTGCTCTGGATGGTATGCACCATCTATGAACCTTCATAGAAGTGCATTTGGTGGGCGTACATATGAGTATCCGTCAGAGGATCCAATCCTTGCAGGAACTATGTCTGCACAGGCTGTAAATGGTGCTGCTGAGAATGGTGTTTATGCATATATGAAACATTTTGCAATGAACGAGCAGGAGACAAACCGTTGGATTATGATCTGCACTTGGTCAAATGAACAGGCAATGCGTGAACTGTATTTGAAACCATTCGAAATCTGTGTAAAAAACAGCAATGTTACAGCTGCAATGTCATCCTTTAACTACATTGGAAATGTGTGGGCTGGCGGAAATTACGAATTGCAGACAACGCTTCTCCGTGATGAATGGGGATTCAAAGGCTTTGTAGAAACCGACTATTTTGCTGGTGCATTTAACATGAATGCAGATCAGGTAATCGCAACTGGCGGTTCCTGCTGCTTGTCTACATTTGATGTAGGAACAAACTTTGTTACAGATACATCTGACCCATCCACAGTTCAGTATATGAGAACTGCCTGCAAGAACATTATGTATACTGTTGTGAATAGTAATGCATATGCTGATGAAACATCTTTAACACTGGCATTGTGGATGAAAATCATGGTTGGTGTGGACGTGGCAGTAGCTGTTATCCTGATTCTTCTGGAAGTAGTTCTGGTGAAGAAATATAAGAAGAGAAAAAGTGTGTTAATTGTTGTTGAGTAATAGATCGTGATGAATTCATGAAGATTAATCTGCCGCATCAAACCGTAGGGAATGATGCGGCAGTTGCTTTGTAGAAAAGGTAAATTTTATATATTATAAGTCAGGCTGTGGTCATTAGCGTTAAAAAAAAGACTGTTCGCGTTAATCTTTCCACAAAGGGGGAAAAATACGGTAAACTATTGCTAGATTGAGAATGTAGAGTTATAGGCTAGAGAATGCTGAAAAAACAGTTGGTTTAAGGACAGAGATTTCAGAAAGGAGCAGTTTACTGTATGCAGAAAATTGATTTTAATAAGGATTGGATGTGCAGGTGTCTTACCCGAGATGAGGCTGCTTATCCGGTGACTTTGCCACATGATGCAATGCTGAGCGAGCCGCGTACTCAGGAGAGTACCGGCGAGGGGAATATTGGATGGTATATTGGTGGAGATTACGAATATACCAGAAATTTCTTTGTGCCAGAGACGTATAAAGATAAGAAAGTCCTCATTGAATTTGAGGGTATTTACCACAATGGTGAAGTTTACATAAATGGAAAAAAAGCGGCTTACCGTCCTTATGGTTATACCAATTTTTATGTGGATACAGAGGGCTTTTTTCAGTATGGAAAAGAGAATGAGATCAAAGTCATTGCGCGCAATGCAGACCAGCCAAACAGCCGCTGGTATCCGGGAACCGGTATTTACCGTCCGGCTTATCTGCATGTTGGGGAAGAGAAACATATTCCGGTAAACGGTGTGAAAATCCGTACTTTAAGCTATGATCCTGCGAGAATTGAGGTTGTTGTGAAAACTTCTGAGCCGGGAGAGGTCTCCCTGAAGATTGAGTTTGAGGGCTCTAAAGTACTTAGAGTAATTGGTGAAAGTACAAAAATAGGAAATGTAAACAATGACAAAATAATATCATCAGATAATAAAAACATGCAGCCAAATGAATCAGTACAGACTGGAAAAAATGGTCAGAAGAGTGAATTGGCGCAGGTGGAAGCGGAAAAAAATAATCAGGCAGCAGCATACCAGGCCATCTTTCAACTGGATGTTCCAAACGCAAAACTCTGGGATACAGAGCACCCGAATCTCTATACCTGTAAAGCAGTTTTCGGCGAAGACGAAGTAACCGAAACCTTCGGAATCCGTGAGCTGATCTGGAATCCGCAGGTAGGAATGACTATTAACGGAGAGCGTGTGATCCTTCGCGGAGCCTGCTTCCATCATGACAATGGTGTGCTTGGAGCATGTACTTATCCGGAAGCAGAAGAACGTAAAATGCGCATTTTTAAGGAGAATGGATACAATGCAGTCCGTTCCGCACACTATCCATGTTCCAAGGCTCTCCTGGATGCCTGTGACCGTGTGGGAATGCTGATGATGGATGAATATGTAGATGTGTGGTACATTCATAAGACTAAATATGATTATGCTGGACAGCTTACGGACTGGTGGAAACAGGATTTAAAAGACATGGTTGATAAGGATTACAACCATCCAAGTGTGATCATGTACTCCACCGGAAATGAGGTTGCAGAGACAGCCCAGAAGAAGGGAATTGCCCTCACCGGCGATATGACAAACTATCTTCACAGCCTGGACTCCACCCGTCCTGTTACCTGCGGAATCAATATTTTCTTCAACTTCTTAAGCTCCATAGGACTTGGCGTTTACAGTGATGATAAGGCAGAAAAGAGCGCTGGAAATGCAGAGAAAAATGCCGCTCAGGCAGCTGGAAAGAATGAGAAAAAGGTAGTTAAAAGTGGTGAAAAGACAGTAAATAAAGCCACAGAAAATGGAAAAAAAGGATTAGGCAGCACCAAGCCTGAAAAGAAGAAAAAGCCGGTAGGAAGTGAGTTCTATAATACTCTTGCCTGTCTGGTTGGAGACTACTTTATGAAGTGCGGTGCCACCCTTTATCCATGCGATTTAAGGACGAAGGATGCCTACGCAAATATGGATATCGCAGGATATAATTACGGCATTTTCCGCTACAAACATGACCTGAAAAAGTACCCGAACCGTCTGATTCTGGGAAGTGAAACCTTCTGTAAGGATGCGTATAGTTTCTGGGAAATTGCCAAAAAAAATAAACGGATTATCGGTGATTTTGTGTGGGCAGGATGGGATTATATTGGAGAAGTCGGGGATGGTGCAGCAGAGTATTCTGACTATAAATTTGAAGATCCAGCCACGAGAATGACAGGTGGAAACGGGCGAATTGACCTGAATGGAAAGCCGCGTGCAGAGGCTGCATATACCCGAGTTGCTTTTGAAAGAGAGACAGGTCCGTTTATTGCAGTTGATCCTGTTTACCAGAAGGAAAAGCTTCGTCTTACCGGCTGGCAGCTGACAAAGGCTCTGGAAAGCTGGGCATGGGATGGCTGTAACGGAGAACCGGCGAAGGTAGAAGTTTATGCAAGGGCTGCACAGGTTGAGCTGTTTATCAATGGCAAAAGTGCTGGTAAAAAGAAAGTGAAAAAATGCCGTGCAAACTTTAATATCACCTATCAGAATGGGGAGATAACGGCGGTTTCTTACGATGAAAACGGAAGAGAAATCAACCGTTATTCATTACATACAGCAGGAAAAGAAACGGTTCTTCAGGTGCGTCCAGAGGAGAAAACCGTGAAGCCGGAGGGCCTTGCATTTATTCAACTGCAATACACAGATAGCAAGGGAATCTGGAAACCAATGGAGAAACATAACATAAAAGTAACAGTAGAAAATGGTGTCCTGAAGGGACTCGGAAGCCCGGCTCCTTATGTAAAAGGGAATTATACTGACCATACTGTGGCGACTTATTATGGTGAGGCAATGGCAGTTGTACAGGCAGATGGAAACGGACCGGTGAAGGTTACCGTGGCAGATGAAGAACGGTTTTATGTGGTGGAAATTCCATGTGAATGAAGTGAAAGACTTATGATTTAAGGTGGAAAAGAGGTTGAAAAAATGAAGAAAAAAGGTTTTATCATAGGTGGAATCTGTCTTGCTGCTATAGTTGGCATTCTCAGTTACAATCATGAAGCAGTTCGTGTAGTTTTTCATAATGTATACTCTCCATCAGTGAAATTGGATGATTCTTCCAAATGGAATGGTGGAAAAGCTTATGAGAAGCTGCCATATTCTGAGGCTTCTGAAAATGATTATCTGGATCTGTATGTGCCGGACAGTGAAAAACCTATGCCGTTGATCATATTGGTACATGGGGGCGGCTTCGTATACAATGACAGCCAGTCCCGTCAGGCGCAACTGATGTACCGCTATTTCCGCGATCATGGATATGCATGTGCATCCGTTAACTATCGTCTTGCCCAGGAAGCAGCCTTTCCGGCAGGCGTGGAAGATGTGAAATCAGCGATCCGTTTTCTTCGTGCAAATGCAGAGAAATATGGATACGATCC
This sequence comes from Ruminococcus sp. RTP21358st1_G6_RTP21358_211008, assembly GCF_040908885.1. Lineage (NCBI taxonomy): Bacteria > Bacillati > Bacillota > Clostridia > Eubacteriales > Oscillospiraceae > Ruminococcus > Ruminococcus sp. RTP21358st1_G6_RTP21358_211008. The sequence goes on along the minus strand of NZ_JBDGDM010000005.1, from coordinate 71,071 downwards.
GGAGCGTTTTGCAATCTGGGGAGAGTCAGCTGGGGGGTATTTATCAGTGATCTGTGGCGCTTCCAATGATGAGGAATTTAATCGTGTTCCATTTATCGGAGAAGATGAGAACCATCCTGTTTCCAGTGAAGTTCAGGTGATTCTGGACTATTACGGCTGTATGGAATTCGGAACTATGGAAGATGATTACAGGGAGCTGAGGATTCCCAAAATTGTCCGCTGGGCGGCCAGCCTGTGGCTTCAGGAGGCAATTAAAGATACCGGCTACGAGGATGTGGAATCTTATTGGATGCGCAAGGATGTAAAAACTCTTACTGAGGATGAGAAAAACAATTACAGTCCATTATATTATATTGAGAAAAATCTTACGAAGGAAAACAGCCCGGATATATTGATCTGGCATGGTGATGCGGATTTAGATGTTCCGTATCTGCAGTCTGAGAGACTGAAGGCGCTGCTTACGAGAACGGTTGGAGCAGATAAGGTGGAATTTAAGCTTTTTCATAATTATAAGCATGCGGCAGATCAGCTGTACAGTGATGAAAATCTGGGAATCCTGAAAGAATACCTGGATGAGAAATTTGCATAAGGAAAGTCGCATACACTAATATGAGCGTGATTACCGGAGAATCGGCAGACACATAAGCTGACAGAAACGAAGAAAATATCTGGCACAGGGCAGAATTGCCCCGTCAGATATTTTTTTTGCCCTCAAATAAAAAGGTTTTAACAAAATCTGTCAAAACCTTGAAAAAGCTAAATGGGTTTGATATGCTGTCTATGTATATCTTTTGATGAGTTGTAAGTCATTGTTTACAGGTAATATTCTGTGCGGGTAAATTTTGCACAGAATTGCAGCACAAGGTGATCATTGTGCACTTAGTGAACAGTGCTATTTTATATAGTAGGGAGAAACTATGAAAATAGAAAAGAAACTATGGATTACCATGTTCGCATTTGGAATATTTGCCATTTGTTTTTCAAGCTGGATCTTTAGTCGGAGTACGGTCAGGGAAAAACTGTTCTGGGATAATACAATCAAGTGCGAAACAAAAGAACTGACAGATGGAGAAATCAAATCAGAGAATATTGCTCTGCCTGAAGACTTTAATGTTCCCAAATCAATCATGTTTAAAACCACACACACCATTGCAGAAGTGTGGCTGGACGGAGAAAAAATATACGAATACGGAAATGAAAAGGATGCTCCCAGCTTTATGAAGTCACCGGGAAGCTGCTGGCACATTGTGGATATTCCGGAAGATAGCGCAGGCAAAAGTCTGGAGGTCAGAATTATTCCGGTATATGACGACTATTATGGAAATGAAGTCAGCATTGCATACGGAACACGAGGCGACTGCATTCTGAAAATCTTAACGGACAGCTTTGAAACCCTGATGCTCAGCTGCGGGATCCTGTTTGCAAGTATCATCTGCCTGGTTCTCTATTTGGGGGCAGTGCGAAGAAAAAGAAGAGACAAGACAGAAGCGAAGATAGAGATCTTTTTAAACCTTGGATTTTTCTCATTGCTGATCGCAATATGGACACTGGCACAATGTAGTTTTTTGCAGTTTTTGATTCCGGATGGAAGAACCCTGTACTTTGTGGAATATTTTTCATTCTTTCTTTTCCCGATACCATTTAATTTCCTGTTATATGATATCTGCAAAAGCAGATACCACAAAGGTGTATTGATTTTTTCCATTCTTTATCTTGTAAATATGGCAGTCGATGTTCTGCTTCAGTGTACAGGAGTTATTGATATATTCCGGCTGCTTCCCGCAACCCATGTTATCATGGCTGCCAATGCAGTTTACACAATTGCCCTTATTCTTTACGAGGCCAGAAAAGAAGGCAACGATGAAGCTAAGAAATTCCAGTATCCTATGTGCGCGATTATAGTATTCGGAATGGCGGAAATGTTCCTTTATTATTTAAGAAAATTCCAACAGACATCCATTATGCTTCCCATAGGAACTCTGCTGTTTATCATTATGCTGATCTGGATCCAGGTTTCCCAATATTACGATCAATACATCCAGAAACAAAAGGTGATCTATCTGCAGAAAATAGCCAACATGGATATGCTCACAGAGGCTATGAACCGAAACGCTTATGAGGACATGGTGAAATATCTGGAGGAAGGTGATATTAAACTGCGTACAACAGGTGTGGTTTTGTTCGATCTGGATAATCTGAAAGTGATCAATGACAATTTTGGACATGAAAAGGGAGACGAGGCGCTGAAGCTGTGTTATCAGTGTATCAGTCAGGCATTTCAGAACGTAAAGAACTGTTTTCGGATTGGCGGCGATGAGTTTGCGTATGTATATCATAGCGATGAGAAGGATATGATTCCGGAACGGCTGAAGGCGCTGGAGCTGATTTTGAAAAAAACAGCGGAAACGAACAAGCTGGAGTATCCATTCAGCATGTCAGCCGGATATGCTTATTATCAGCCTGATATAGACTTTGACTTTAAAGATATTGTAAGACGAAGTGATACCATGCTGTACCGTCAGAAGCGCAGGAAGAAGGTGGCACGGTCAGCAGGTCTGGACAATCTGCTCTCCCGTATGAGTAAGCAGCCGACAGAGGAGATCACAGATGAGGTGATCCTGCAGGAGAAAAAGTTTCAGAGCATGTCTGTGGATGAGCTTTGCAGTGTGATCGATCTTCTGAGCCCAACTACAGATAATTACCCATATGTGGTTGACTTTCGGTCAGATTTTTATTACATAGCAAATCAGGCGCTTGAACGTTTCTGTATTCCGAAAAATGGTTTTCATAATGTAATTTCGAAGCATAAGGAATTTGTATATGCACCGGATTATGAAAAACTGAAAGCGGAATTTGATGATCTTCTAGAAACAGACCGCTGCATCCATAGCATGGAATATCGCTGGCTGGATCTGAAAAAAAAGCCGATCTGGATTCATTGCAAAGGGTATCTGGTCCGTGACGATAACATGAAACCTCTTTACATGATTGGTTGTGTGAATGAAATTGGAGAGAGACAGAAGGCAGATAATGTAAGCGGACTATTGGGAGAGTCTGGTTTCCGGGAGTATATGAACCAGCTGGATACTCCTTTGGATACAGGATATCTGCTTCGTATAGGAATCGATCATTTTAAGGAAATCAATGATAACTTCGGACAGGAGTACGGTGACTTTGTACTTAAGAAAACGGCGGAGTGTATTTCCGGCTGCACATCAGAAGGACAAAAGGTGTACAAGCTTGTGGCAGATGAATTTCTGATCCTGGATGTTTCTTCTGCTGAGGTGAAGGATGCGGATAAGCTTTATGATAAAGTGAGAGAGGCAATAGACAGATTTATTGAAACCAATGAATTTAAAGTCATGTATACGGTTTCAGGAGGAATTGTGCCATTTGCGGCATTAAAAGGAAATCAGTACGCAGAAGCATTGAAGCTGACTGATTTTGCTTTGAATGAGGCGAAGAAGCTGGGAAGAAACCGTTGCTATATATTTAACGGGGAAACCTACAGAAAATTTCTTCGGAAAAGAGAGATCACCCAGGAACTGCGGGAAGCTGTGATCAATGGATTCCAGGGCTTTACAGCTTTTTACCAGCCTGTATTTGCTGAAAATAAAAAAGTGCCTTATGGAGCAGAAGCTTTAATGCGTTTTACCTCTGAAAAATTCGGAATGATTTCACCGGCAGAGTTTATTCCAATTCTGGAAGAAACAGGTCTTATTATTCCTGCTGGCCGCTGGATGATGAAAGAGGCTATGGAAAAATGCAGTGAGATCCGGAAGATACTTCCAGGGTTCCGGATGAGTATTAATATTTCCCAGGTACAGGCTTCCAAGTCTGATGTGCTCCAGGATATCAGTGCAGAAATGAAAAGGGCAGGGCTGCCGCGGGAAGCGGTGATCGTGGAATTGACAGAGAGCGATCTTCTGGAACAAAATATAAATGAGAAGCATTTTCTCACAGAACTGAAGCGAATGGGAATCAGTCTGGCGCTGGATGACTTTGGAACCGGATACTCGAACTTCCATTATCTCAGTGAGCTGAAACCAGAGATTATTAAGGTTGACCGCTCTTTCACTGCGAAAGCATTTGCAGATGAACAGGAATATTATCTTCTGAATCAGTTTTGTACCATGATTCATAATCTGGATATGCAGATTTGCATCGAAGGTGTAGAAATCGCCCAGGAATGGCTCAAAATCCGAAAGCTGTGCCCGGAATTTACCCAGGGATATTTCTGGGGAAAGCCTTGCGGGTATGAAGAGTTTGTGAGAAAATTTGTACAAGAGAAATAAGAGAAATTCGGTACAAAGTGTATAAAAATACTTTGTGCCGGATTCTTTTTTTATGTGTGCATAAAATAATCTGCTACAGCACATAAAATTAAAAAAATGTAAAATACAAACGTTTTTTAAATACATTTTAAAAACTTGAAAAAATATCAGTGATAGCAGTCAGGAAATGAGTGAGAAAATGGAAAAAAATGATAAGGATAATTTGATACTGGATATTGATGGAAATAAATTAGATAGATTTTGCAAATTGACGTTGCGTGGGATTTAACCTATAATGAAATTAGTTTTATGAGTGAAATGGGGGAAACTATGCGCGTTGATGAGGTCATGACAGAAATTATACAACGGTGCAGATTGTATGGAGCACAGAAGATAATTCTGTATGGATCCCGGGCAAAGGGAACTGCGACAGAGCGGAGCGATATTGACATTGCAGTGTCTGGAGTCGCTTCACACGAAATTCTTGATTTGCAGGAGAATTTAGAAGAGATTCCAACATTGTACACAATTGATCTGGTTGATCTTGATACTTGTCAGAATCAGCTGTTGTTGGAGGATATAAAACAATATGGACGAGAAATTTATAAGAAGATTTGAGTCGTTTAGAAATTCACTGGACTCTCTGGCGGAGGCGAAACAGCGTGATTTGTCAGATTCTTTTGTACTTAGTGGAACCAGTGCTAAATTCAGTATTACATTTGACTTGGCGTGGAAGGTTATGAAAGATATTCTGGTACAGTATTATGCAATAACTGGATTTGTCACTGGCTCACCAAGAGAAGTTCTCAGAGAATCATTTCAGGCGAATCTGATTACTGGTGATGAGTGGATGGATATGCTGAAAGTAAGAAATCAGCTTGCACACGACTATGATGGAGTGATTGTGAAAGAACATTGCGGGACAATTGTTCATGTGTATATTGATAAATTATATGATTTCAAAAAGGCTGTTGAAAAATTGCTGAAAGAATAATACATCGACCGGGGCATGCCCGGTCGGTTGTTTTTAGGGAGTTTGGGTTATGGCTAGAGCGTGTTTGGAAAAGGCTTTCTGCAAGATGTGCGTCACAATTTGTGGGAGATTTTGTCCGGATGAGGGCGTCGTAGCGGGCTACGACAACCGAATTCGGGCAAAATCTCCCGCAAAGTGGGGCGTACAGATTGCGGGAATGCTTTTTCAAACACGCTCTAGGGTGTATTTTGTGAGGGAAGAGATTAGTATAGAGGTTCCGGTGGGAATCAGCGTGCTGGAGGCAGAGATTCGGGCGGGGCTTGCGCCGGATGCGCCTTGTGGGGGGCAGGGAACCTGCGGGAAATGTCTGGTGAAGGTAGATGGAAAGCCGGTGCTGGCGTGTCAGACGAAAGTGGAAAAGGACTGTCAGGTGGAGATTCCTGGGAAGAAAAAAAGAGGTAAAATTTTGAGCGAAGGATTTTTCAGAAAGGTGAATTTCCAGCCAGAATTGCAGGTGAAAACAGTGTGGCTGGAGAAGCCGGAGACTGGGGAAAAAAGTCAGAGTGGCAAGTAGCCTATACAGATGAAGAAATCCTTGATTTAAGACCAATTGTTGGCGTCCATGAAGATTCTGTCCATGGAGTGAATAGTAGTGTTGAAAAAGGTGATTGTATTTTTACTGCGGCAATCGACCTTGGAACGACTACAATTGTGGGGTATCTTCTGGATGGTAGAACTGGGGAAAACTTGGCAGTAGAAAGTAGAATGAATCCCCAGATGCAGTATGGCGGAGACGTAATTCAAAGAGCCAATTATGCGCTGGAACATGGCACGAAACGCTGAGCAAGTGCGTGCAGAAGACAATAAATAAAATACTGGAAAGTCTTATTGTAAAAACTCAAAAAGCCCCAAAATAGCAAGTGGAAGGAAAAAAGTGAATGATCAAACTGTCAATGGCAAGACGAAAAAAGCTGAATGGATGCCAGGAGTGGAAGATATCTATTAGGTAAGTCTTGTTGGAAACACCTATTGTACTTACCTGTATTCCGGTTGTGATCGTGTATATGATTGGACAGAAATATATTGTGGGCGGCATGACCTCCGGTGCGGTGAAAGAGTGATCTGGGGCGCGCAGCGAGGCTGCAAATTATAATTGAAATTCCTTCTAAACCGGGAATGGTTCTTTGATGTTAGGATTTGAAGAGCTGTTTCCGGTATTTTTTTGCCTAAAAGGTGACGACATTTGCCAGAATGCTGAAAAATAAAAAGAAATCTGTTATTTTTATCTGTGAAGAATTTTATTGTATGCAGTCTGCGGTTTCTGAGCTGCAAATTGCGGATTTTTTAGGAAATGCTCAATGAAATATGGTAAAGTATCTGGAGAAAATGTAGGAGTGGGAAAATGATGAAACAGAAAATTGAGAAGACAGCAGATGAAAAAATGTGGAACCGGATCAGCCAGATTCCCGTAGTTATTCTGGTGCTACTTTCCGGAATTGATATTGTCCGGTTTGCAATTTTGGGAGATAAGACAGCATTTATTACATTCAGTATGATCGCGGTGGTTTTTATGCTGGTGGCGTATATGGCATGGAAAAGCAAAATGCCTTTTCTGTATCTGGTGATTGCAGCGGCAGCTTTTGTTTTGTATTTTAATACTAATTTTTCTACCAGCACTTATTACTTTAACTGGTTGTTTCTGGTAGAGAGTATTATTGCGGCGCTGGGAGGAATCCTGGGAATCGCAGTAATGATCGGGAAAAAAATCCCTGTGGGGCGTGTGGCAGTTTTGCCGCTTTTGGCAGCTGTTTTAATTCTGGCAGGTTTCCTAGGATTTTGGAAAGTAAGGTATGAGGCAGGGCATGAGGCGCAGGGACAGGCCCGGGATGAGCTGTGGGCAGTTCCGGCGAAATATGATGCGGAAGAATCAGAACAGGCGGGAACTGTGGAAGAAGTAGTGTACGATACCAAGGCATATGCTACTGATGAGCGGGACGTGAAAAAGACAGCTTATGTATATCTGCCTTATGGCTACAGCGAGGAGAAAGAGTACAATATTCTGTATCTGATGCATGGAACAGGTGATGATGAAAAATACTGGCTGAAAACAAATCCGTATAACAAAACTATGCTGGATAATATGATTGCAGATGGAGATATTGAGCCTTTGATTGTGGTGACACCGACTTTTTATGTGGAAGATGACTGTGCAGATGATCTGGATCAGCTGACCTATTCTTTTGCAAAGGAGCTGCGAAATGATCTGATGCCTGAGATTGAATCCGTTTATTCTACATATGCAAAATCGGCAGATGATGAGGGATTCGCAGAGAGCCGGGATCACAGAGCATTTGCCGGTTTGTCAAGAGGGGCGGTAACGATGTATCATTCTGCGTTGTGTCAGAGTCTGGATTATTTTTCATGGTTCGGGGCATTCAGCGGAAGCAGGACAGACAGGACTGCATTTGAAGATACCATTCAGACAGGCGATTTTGCAGAACTGCCAATTCATTATCTGTATGTGGCAAGCGGCAACTTTGATTTTGCCCTGCCGGGACAGGTACAGGATTACCAGGCACTGCTGGATATAGAACCCAGATTGCGGTCTGGTGTAAATACCTGTTTTGATGTATTTCCAATGCGGTATCATTCTATGGGAAACTGGCATCTGGCGTTGTATAATTTTTTACAGAAGATTTTTTAGCGGGAAACACGTTGCTGTGAATTGGGAGAACAGCAATCCGCTTTTTTCACAGTTTACGTGTGTTTTCGGGCAGGTTGCGATTAAAATATGGCAGCCTGCTTTTTATTTGGTAAAATACGGGTAGAAAATAGCGACTGAGATATAGTTGGGAATTTTAAATTAAACGAAAATTATAGAAAATTTCAGGAGGAAATCATGAAGCAGTCATTTAACGAAAACTGGGTATGCTACAGAACCGGAGAGAAAGAAAAGGCATTTGCAGTGACTCTTCCGCATGATGCCATGCAGCTGGATGAGAGAAGCGAGACAAGTGCCGGCGGTGTGAATATAGGATGGTATGAGGCGCAGGATTACACTTACGAGAAAACATTTATCCTTCCAGAGAAAGCGAAGGACGAGAAAGTGATCCTGGAATTTGAGGGCGTTTACCGTAAGGCAACTGTATATCTCAACGGCGAAAAAGTGGCTTATCATTCTTATGGATATATCGGATTCTATGTAGATGCCACCAAGTATGTAAAATTCGGGGAAGAGAATGTGATCCGCGTGGAAGTGATCAACCACGATCAGCCAAACAGCCGCTGGTATTCCGGTACCGGAATTTACCGTCCGGTGTGGCTGTATACAGTGCCGAAAAACCATCTGAGATTTGACAGTGTGAAGATCACTACACTGGATTATAAGGAGCCGAAGATCCGCGTGGAGGCATGGCCGAATGCTGCCGGCGAGGTGAAAGTGGAGATTCTGGAGAAACAGATTGTTACCAGAAAAGCTGTGGCTGGCGAAAGTGCAGGCCAGACAGACGAGACCATAGAGCCGTGTATTGACGAAAATGCAGTACAACCAACTGTTCAAAATTCTGACAAAGCATCAGATAAGATCATCGCCTTGGAAATTCTCCAGGCAGATGGTAAATTTTCCAGAGAAATTGCTCTTCCGGGAGCAAACCTTTGGAGCCCGGAAGCACCGAATCTTTACACCTGCCGCGTAACCTTCGGCGAGGATATTCAGGAAGAAACCTTTGGAATCCGTGTAGTAAGCTGTACTCCGGAAGAGGGCTTCTGTATCAACGGAAAACGTGTCCTGTTAAAAGGTGGCTGTATCCATCACGATAGCGGTCTTCTTGGTGCATGTGCGTATGAATTTGCAGAACGCCGTAAAATCCGCATTCTTCTGGACGCTGGCTATAATGCAATCCGTTCTGCACATAACCCATGCTCCAAAGCACTTCTTCGTGCCTGTGACGAAATGGGAATGCTTGTAATGGACGAATATATTGATGGCTGGTATATCCATAAAACAAAGTATGACTATGCAGATGAGATTCTGGAAAACTACAGAAAAGACTTAAAAGATATGGTGGATAAGGACTATAATCATCCATCTGTGATCATGTATTCTACAGGAAATGAAGTGTCTGAGACTGCGCAGAAAAAGGGAATTTCCCTTACAAAATCCCTTACAGACAGACTTCATGAGCTGGATTCCACCCGTCCTGTAAGCTGCGGAATCAATATCTTTTTTAACTTCTTAAGCTCTATGGGATTTGGTGTTTACAGCGATAAAAAAGCAGACGAAGCTACTGAGAATGCCAAGAAGAAAAAGGCTGTGGGAAGTGAATTTTATAACACGGTAGCCGGAATTTTTGGTGCCGGATTTATGAAAACAGGAGCAACTCTTTATCCATGTGATGTGAAAACAAGAGATGCATATGCCAATATGGATGTTGCAGGATATAACTATGGAATCAAGCGTTACCATCATGATTTAAAGAAGTATCCCAAGCGAATTATTCTTGGAAGTGAAACCTTCTGTGCAGATGCGTACAGATTTATGCAGGAAGCAAAACGTGATAAGCGTATCATTGGTGATTTCGTCTGGGCTGCTCAGGATTATCTGGGTGAGGTTGGAATCGGCGCATGGGAATATAAGGATTATGCACCTCGTTTTGATGGCGGCTGTGGCTGGGTAAGTGCCGGATCAGGCCGGATTGATCTCACAGGAAAGCCTCTTGGCGAGATGGCATATACCAGAGTTGCCTTTGAACTGGAGGATCTGGCAATTGCAGTTATGCCGGTTGATCACACAAAGGATGCCCATTCCCCATCTGCATGGAAAATGACCAATGCCATGGAAAGCTGGTCCTGGGAGGGCTGTGACGGGAATGCTGCAAAAGTAGAAGTTTACACCCGTGCAGATCATGTGAAGCTGTATATAAACGGTAAGTGTGTAGGCACTAAGAAGCCGAAAAATGACTGCAAGGTATTCTTTGATACAACCTATCAGAATGGAGAAATCAAGGCTGTTGCCTATGATGCAAATGACAATATAATTGCAGAAAGGACACTGACAACAGCTGGAAAAGAGACGATTCTTGTAGCAGAACCAGAGCTTACCCGCGTGAATGCAGACACCGATCTTTGCTATGTGAGAATGCGCTATACAGACGAAAATGGTCAGACAAAACCGCTGGTAAGAGGTCGAATCCAGCTTACAGTAGAAGGTGGCGAGCTTCTGGCATTTGGAAGCGCTTGCCCATATTATCCGGAAAGCTACCAGAGCAATGAGACAGATACTTATTATGGAGAAGCGCTGGCGATTATCCGTCCACAGGCTGGAGCTGGTAAAGTAGTTGTGAAAGCTGAATCTGAGCTTGGAAATGCAGAGAAAGAGATTGAAATATTAGATTGATTTAAAGTTCATATGCTTACCAGTTTTGCCAGAAACGGTTCCAAATTTGCCGAATTTTTCACAAATCCCATTCCTTTTGCTATAGTAAATCCAGCGGTTCAAACAGAACTGAAAGGACAGAGTAACTATCTGAAAAGTATGTGTTTATCTGTCAAAGGAAATTTATTAGGAGGAAAGGAAATATGAAAAAGCATACCGGGAAAATCTGGCGTGGTTTGGCAACAACTACAGCCTCACTTCTCACAATCACACTGGGCGGAAGCTCAATTGCAAATGCAAGAGTGGATTTCATTAATGCGACACTTGGAACCTCAAGCTACAAAATCGAGCAGGGAGATTCTGACTCTGATGGCATTTATTATGAATCTGAATTTGATAATGTAGAGGAGCTGGTAAAGGCTAAAGAACAGCTGGCTGCTGAAATTTCTTCAGAAGGTTCCGTTTTATTCAAAAATACAGATCAGACCCTTCCACTTGACAAATCCAAAGAAGCTGTTACCCTCTGGGGCTTAAACAGCCATCTTCCGGGAACCGGCGGATTAATTGGTTCCTCTGTTGTGGCTGATTCAGAGAATGGTCAGATCGCTTATGGTATTGAAGAAGCTATGGATGAAAGAGGCTTCACAGTAAATGAAACCATGAAAGGCTTTTATGCAAGTGAAACCTGCGCACCATATTACAGAAAAGCTTCTTTCTTTGGAAATGAAGTTCCGGGCCATAGCCTTGTACCTGCTTTTTCCGCTTCTTATAATGAAGCAGATACATATACAGTAGGTGAGGCACCTGCTGAACTTTACACAGATGATATTCTGGAATCTGCTAAGGATACAACAGCAATTGTTGTTCTTTCCAGAGACAGTTCAGAGGCGTCTGACTACAGCACAAATATGAAGGATCCTAATGGGGACAGCTTCGACACCCCGATGTCTATCTCAGCTTACGAAAAAGAGATGATCCAGCTTGCAAAGGAAAATAGCAATGGCAAGGTGATCGTTTTGATCAACTCTGACGTTCCTATGGAAATCCAGGAACTGAAGGATGATCCGGAGATTGGAGCAATTCTTTGGACTGGACTTCCGGGAATGAATGGATTCCTTGGAGTATGTGATGTACTTTCTGGCGATGTGAATCCATCCGGTCATATTTCTGATACTTATGCCACAAGTTCTGTTTCTGCTCCGGCAATGACCAACTTTGGTCTTTATACTTATACTAATGCTTCCAATGCAGAATCTGGTGCAGAACTTACAGAAGCAGACAAGGGTGACTGGTATGTAGTAGAAACAGAAGGTATCTATATTGGTTATAAATATTATGAAACCCGTTACGAGGATACTGTTCTGGATCAGGGAAATGCAGCCACCACAGAAGGCTCTTCTACTGGCAAAGCATGGAACTATGTAGATGAAGTAACTTATCCGTTTGGATATGGTTTATCTTATACAACCTTTACTCAGGAGCTGGAAAGTGTAGATGTAATATCTGGGGAAAAGGGACTTGCAAAAGTGAAGGTAACCAATACCGGTGACGTTGCCGGAAAAGATGTTGTCCAGCTTTATGTACAGACACCATATATAGAGGGCGGACTGGAGAAAGCTTCTATTCAGCTTCTTGATTTTGGAAAAACAGAGGTTCTTGAGCCTGGCGAATCACAGACTCTGGAAATTGAGTTCGCTCCGGAATATATGGCAAGCTATGATGAAAAAGCTGTAAAAGAAGATGGAACAGAGGGCGCATGGGTGCTGGATTCCGGTGATTATTATTTCACAATCGGAAACGGTGCGCATGAAGCATTAAACAATGTCTTGGCGGTAAAAACAGATTCCACAGACGATCTGATCACAATTACAGACGATGAAACAATTGAGCCGGAAAATGTAGTGACAGTTTCTCTTGGTGAAGATAAAGAGACTTATTCTGAAAACGTAGAGAATGCATTCCAGGATTGCGATATTAACAATCTGATCCCGGATACTGCTGAATACACTACACGTTCTGACTGGAGCAAGGGTTGGAAAGAAGTGGAAAGCATTACTCCAATAGAGGAAATGATGAAAGGTCTTACAAACTCCACTTATGAACTTACTGAGAATAGTGACGAAGAAGTTGTCTGGGGAGCTGACAACGGATTAAGCACCGTTGATTTCCTCCAGTTTAATGAGGATGGAACTTTCGCAGGTGCACTTCCTCTGTCTGATGAAAAATGGGATCAGCTTATGGATCAGCTGACTTTGGAAGAGGCTGCCAACTTTATTGAGAAAGCAGGAGATAAAAACTTTGAGAAGCTGGATTCTATTTTCCTGCCAGAAGCAATCTGGTATGACGGACCGATCGGTTACAGCTACGACCAGATTGCAGGATATGCAACCCGCTGGAATGAATCCAACTCTTCCGAGCCGACTTATGTTTCTTCAGACAACGAATATGCTTCCTACTCTATGAGCTCCATGCCTACAGAACCTGTAGTTGCAGCAACATTCAATAAAGAACTTGTAGAGAGAGAAGGAGAGCTCTTTGGTGAAGATGGATTGTGGTCCAATGCCAACTCCATTGCAGCACCTGGTCTTAACATTCACCGTGCACCTTACTGCTCCAGAAATCATGAATATTATTCAGAAGATGCCATGCTTACCAACCTGTTGGGACAGGCTGTCTGCAAAGGCGGAAAATCCAAAGGTCTTATGATGATGCCGAAACACTATATCATGAATCATCAGGAGTTAAACCGTTCCGGTGTTTCCACATTCTTCACAGAGCAGGCTGCAAGGGAAAATGAACTCCGTGCATTCCAGGGAGCTATGGAAAATAACTATGCGCAGGGAATCATGACAGGCTTCAACCGTCTTGGAACTGTATATTCAGGAGCTTCCGAAGCTTCACAGGTGCAGGTTGCACGTAACGAGTGGGGCTTTGAAGGCTGGATCGTAACAGATATGATCAACGGTGCTGATTACATGAACTGGAGAGATATTGTATTTGGCGGCGGTGGCGGATGTCTTACAACTTCCGCATATGAAAGCGCTAATATTGGTTCCATGACTTCAACCGAGAACCTGAAGCTGATTGCAAAGGACTCTGCTTTCCAGAAAAAGATGAAAGAAACAATTAAATATTTCGTATATAATACAGTTGCAAGTAATGATATGAATACAATTACAACCTCCACTAAATATATTCACGTTCTTACATGGTGGCAGATTGCCTTTATGGCAGCAGAGGTGGTATTTGGACTTCTGACACTTTTGTTTGCAGTTATGTACCTTCGAAATTCACTTCGCAAAAAGACAGTTTACGTGAAGGAGGACAAGTAATATGGGATATCTGAAAAATAAAACATTTGGTTTTTACTTAAGCTTTGTGGCTGCAATCCTTGCGCTGATCGGCTTTGTAATGTACCGCCAGTCAGGACATACAGAATCTTATATTGAGGTTCTGCTGCTTGTAACAGTGGTTCTGCAGATTCTTGCGATGATCGTTTTGAAGGTGGCACCTGATTTTAAGTGGACAAGCCTTCTGCTTACTGCAAATGCAATTCTGACTGCAGCAGCACTTGTTAACAGTTTTTATACACAAGTTGATTTTATTGGATATGTGGTATCAGGACTTTATGAGTTTGCAACCATAAAAAAATTCATAATTTCAGCCGTACTTATGGCACTTTCCATGATTGCATATATTGTTTCCTCTTATTCTGGATTTCAGAAATGCACTTGTAAGGATGAGACAAAAGCTTGATTTATCTGCTGTAAAATATGGCACAAATTAATATTTACATGGTATAATGAAAAAGCCGGAATGCCCAAAAGGACTCCGGCTTTTTCATTATACCATGGAGGATAACTATGATTACCATTGCTATTGTGGAAGATGATAAGAAAAGTGCAAAAATTCTTCAAGACTATATATTACGCTATTCAGAAGAAAAACAGGAACCGTTAGCTGTAGAATGCTTTGAAAACGGATTAAATTTTATCAGCGATTATAAAGCCAGCTGCGACATTGCTCTTATGGATATTGAAATGCCTCATATGAATGGTCTTGACACCGCCAGAAAACTGCGGGAATTTGATAGCCAGATTCCTCTTATTTTTATTACCAATATGGCGCAATATGCCATTAACGGATATGAAGTGCAGGCTCTTGATTTTATGGTAAAGCCTATTGAATATTTCAACTTTTCGCTGAAACTGGACAAAGCGATCCGAATCTGTAAAAAGCTTCATGGTTATCAGATATATGTTCCTTCTGAACAGGGAACTGTTAAAATTGATATTGCAGATCTGATTTATATTGAAAGTGCAAAGCATTATCTTTATCTTCATACTTCGAAAGAGACCTTTCGCCTGCGAAGCACAATGGGAGATTTTATAGCACAGCTTCCGACAGGTCGCTTCTCCTGTTGCAGCAAATCCTTTTGTGTAAATCTGGAATGGATTTCCCGCTATCAGGGAAACAGCGTGTTTGTAAATGGAAAGGAATTATCGATTTCCCGTTCTTATAAAAAAACTTTTATAGATCAAATGACAATGTACATTAACCGGGGAGGAAACTGACGTGGCAATTTATGAAATATTAGCTTCATCTACAAGTGAAATACAGGGAATTACCTGTTTTATCATCCAACTTTTTATAGCGGAAGCTATGTTCTTTTTCCATCTAAAAAAAAGGAAACGCTTCTGGTTACGCCTGCTTGTAGGGGGAACTGCCTGTCTGCTTTTGGGAGTTACCCTTCCAATTATAATTGGTCAATATATAAGCGGAATTCGAACCTTTATTGTGCTTGTTTTTATGCAGCTTTACATGTGGTTTTGCTTCAGGCGTTCTTTTTTGGATATTTTATTTTGTATAATTGGAGCTTTTACTGTACAGAATCTTGGAAGCAATATTCAGGTGCTGATTTGTATCGTGACCAAAACTTCTTTCAAGATGCTTTCCACGGAAATGGTCATTGGATTTACCATTGTATATATTATTTGCTATCTCACTTGTGCAGCAAAAATAAAAAATTTTCCGAATATCAGCCAGAACAGAGTCCGTGTACTTTGGGTAGCCATTATTTCCTTATGTGTCTGCTGGCTCCTTCAAAGCTGGCTGATCAGTGAAAAGTTGGATATGGTTATGGCGTGCCGTGTTCCATTTGTATTCTGCTGTATTTTATCTCTTTTTATGCAGTTTGGGCTTCTGGAGCAGTCCCGGCTCAATGAAGAAAATCTGGCTCTTGAGCAGTTAATAAAGGAAAATGCAAAACAGTATGAGTTGTCAAAGAAAACAGTTGAAATCATTAACATGAAATGTCATGATCTTAAGCACCGGATTCTGGAATTGGAACAAGCCGGAAATGCAGATCATGGCTAGCTGGAAGAAATACGTAAAGCAGTAGATATTTATGACGGGCTTGCGAAAACAGGCTGCCAGCCATTGGATATTATTCTTTCAGAAAAGAATCTTCTTTGTGAAAAATATCAAATTAAGTTTTCATATATGATTGATGGAGAGAAGCTTACTGGTATTAAATCGGGAGATATCGCTGCCATATTTGGAAATGCTTTAGATAACGCTATTGAATGTGCAGCGGAGCTGCCAGTTGAAAAGAGAATTATCAGCCTCATCGGATATGCGAGACAGGATGTGATGGGGATTCATATTGAGAATTATTGCGAGGATGAACTGGAATTTCGTAATGGGCTTCCGGTGAGTACCAAAGGAGATGATAATTATCATGGCTTTGGCATGAAAAGTATTCAATATGTGGTGGAAAAATATGGCGGAAATCTTGTGGCGAATTTGGAAGAAAAGATTTTTAGTGTAGATATTATTTTTCCAGTTCTAGATTAGAGCCTTTTTCAAACTGGGGAGGTGCCTTTTTTTGAACGCAGATATGCATTCCCCCGCTTCAAGTGCGCGGAGCACTAAGCGGCAGGTGAGGGGGAATGCTTCTGTCAGTGGGAGCCTTCAGCTCCCACTGACAGATCGCGAAGCGACTGCGTTCATGAGCAAGTAGCGAAGCGGACCTGAAATGTCCGCTTTAATAATATACGACAGCAATAAGTTAACTGGTAGTATTCCGGCGAATCAGCACCGGAGTGATCTGTTTGTGAATTGGCTTTTCCAGTGGCTTAGGCGCTCGCTTTTTTTGCTCTTCCATCTGCTGCACCAGAAGCTCCATGGCAGTCTGTGCAATAACATCAATTTGCTGACCGACAGTTGTGATCGGAAGGATTGATTCACTGGCAATTGGAGAATTATCAAAACCTATAATTTCGTAAGTAGGTGGTAATTTACCATATTTCTGGAAAATTAAATTGAGAAACATATTGGCATAGGTATCATTCGCAAGAAAGATACCTTTTTTTTGATTCGGATACTTTTCTTCAATTCTTGTAAAGATACGTCTTATCACATTTAAAATCTCTTGATAAGAATTGCCGCTTACGCTTAGATCAATGTCATAAGGAACCTGATATTCTTTACATGTTTCCTCAAATGCACGTATACGATCATAAGCCGGGACTGTTTTTTCAACATTGACATTGATATGAATCAATATATCACATTTATCACGAATTAACAGGGAGGTAGCCTGAAGGGAACCCATATAATTGTCAGTGGTAATGCTGCTGATATATTCTGCCTCTCGCTCAATGGCAATGACAGGAATCTGATAGGAAGCCAGTTTTTGGGATGACAGTGTATGGCTTAAAACAATAAGCCCCTCAATCTGATAGGAAAGAAGCTCTTCAATATACTGTTGTTCCTCTTCGGCACCGTGTTCACTGGAAAAAACAAGAAATTTGTAATGGTAGTTACTATAGCTTGAAAGAAGCTGTGTCAGCATTTCAGAGTAGTAATGCAAGTAGAGATTTGGAACAATAATTCCGATAAACTCACTTTTACCATTTGCCAGAACTTTTGCAAGTTTATTTTTTTTATAGCCAAGGGTATCAAGGGCCTGTGAAATCTTTTCCTGATTTTCAAGCGTAAGAGAATCGGGATGATTGAAATACCGTGATATTGTAGTTTTTGAAAAATGAGTATATTCTGCAATATCTGCAAATGTCACCTGTTTTTTTGCCATAAAAATTTAATCTCCTTATAAATAAATGAGAATAATATTGGGGAATCTTTTAATTACTGGGATTATATTATTTTTTTAGTATAGCAATTATTTAAAAAAAAGGCAATGCTAAAATAACCGATTACGTAACCGGTTATTTTAGCTTGAAAAAGTGTTGACATATGAACTTGGATGTAGTAACATCGAGCTATAAAGTAACCGGTTACTTAACCGGTTCCGAGAACGAAAAGAGAAAGGAATGGAGGAGAAGTGCATGAAAAGAATGCAGAACCAAACAATGCCCGTGAAAAAGCAAACGTGGAGAGATAAGGCTACATATGTGAAGAAAAACTGGCAGTTATATCTTTTTTTCTTAATGCCAGGACTTTTACTGACAATCATTTTTAAGTATCTTCCTATGGGGGGACTTCTGATTGCATTTGAGGATTACAACGTAATCAAGGGAGTGCTTGGAAGTCCATGGGTCGGACTTGAATATTTCAGGCGGTTTTTATCTTCACCGGATTTTATGAACTACCTGTTGAATACGTTAAAACTGAGTATTTATGGACTGTTGTGGGGCTTTCCGGTTCCGATCATTCTGGCATTGCTTTTAAATCGTATCCGCAGAACCGGAGTTAAGAAGAAAGTACAGCTTTTGGTCTATATGCCGAACTTTATATCTGTAATTGTACTTTGCGGTATGGTACGAATGCTGCTTTCTCCAGTCGGACCTCTGAATAAACTGTTAGGAATCAGTACAAACTGGATGACAATGCCATCTGCTTTCCGCACCATTTACATAGCAAGTGGAATCTGGCAGACAGCAGGCTGGGCCTCTATTATGTACACGGCTGCTTTATCCAATGCAAGCAAAGAACTGGAAGAAGCAGCTATTATGGATGGCGCAAATCTTCTGCAGCAGATCTGGTATGTGGAGCTTCCTGCAATCAAGAATATTATTGTAATTCAGTTTATTCTGCAGGCTGGAAATATTATGAGTATTGGATTCGAGAAAGCCTATGCATTACAGACAGATATGAACCTGCCGGCATCAGAAATTTTATCAACATATGTATACCGTATTGGTCTTTTGAACGGCGATTATGGTTATTCGACGGCTGTTGGTCTGTTTAATTCAGTAGTAAATGTAATTCTGTTAGTTTTTGTAAACTGGGTGGTAAAGAAGCTGAACGACGGAGAAGGATTATAGGAGGAAGCGAAGATGGAGAAAATAAAGAAAAAATATTCGAAGACAGACTGTCTTATCCTTGGAATTGGATTCCTGATTCTTGGACTGTTTGTACTTTCTATTGCAATTCCAATCGTGTATGTAGTGCTTGCCTCTTTTATGGATCCTACAGTTTTGAATAATCAGGGACTGAGTTTTCATATTAAGGACTGGACTTTGGATGCATATCGCAGAGTACTGGAAAATGAGATGATCTGGCGTGGATTCCTGAATTCTTTTCTGTATTCACTTGCATTTACAGCTATTTCTGTTTTTATAACATTGCTGGCAGCGTATCCATTGTCCAAGAAGGAATTTGTGGGAAGAAAACTTTTTAATCTTATTTTTCTGATCACAATGTTCTTTGGCGGTGGAATGATCCCGACTTTTATTTTAATCAATCAGCTGCATATGGTAAATACAGTCTGGGCAGTTTTAATTCCTGGAGCATTTAATGTCTGGAATATGATCCTTGCAAGAACATACTACCAGTCGATCCCGGCAGAATTAAGAGAAGCCTCTGCAATTGATGGAGCCAATGAGATCCAGCATTTCTTCAAAATCATGATGCCGGTATGTAAGCCGATCATTGCAGTACTTGCACTGTGGTCATTTGTAGGAATGTGGAACAGCTATTTTGATGCAATGATTTATCTGAATGATGCAAATCTTCAGCCTCTGCAGTTAGTACTTCGTTCCATTCTGGTACAGAATACTCCGCAGCCAGGTATGATTGCAGATATTCAGAGTACTGCTGAAATGGCAAAGGTAGCGGAACAGCTGAAATATGCAACCATTGTGGTATCAAGCTTACCGCTTTTAGTAATGTACCCATTCTTCCAGAAGTATTTTGATCAGGGAATTATGGTCGGATCAGTAAAAGGCTGATAAGAAAGGAACGATACAGATATGAAGAAAAACAGAGTAAAAGGTTTACTTGCACTTGGACTTTCTTTGACGATGATGATAAGTACGGCAGGGTGTGGAAAAGAGCAGCAGCTTAATGCGGAGATCAACCCGGACACACCAGTATCTGAGGTACAGTTTCCATTAAAGGAAACAGAGGAGCTTTCTTTTATTACAAGTGCACCGGCTACTTCCACACAGGATCCCAATGAAAGAGTGATTTTCCAGCGACTGGAAGAACAGACAAATGTTCATATTGACTGGACCTGTTTTGTATCCGATCAGTTTTCAGATAAAAAGAATCTGGCTCTGGCTCAGTTTGGAAATCTGCCGGATGGATTGTTTAATGCAGGAATGAGTGATTATGATCTGCTGCGATATGCGAAGCAGGGAATTATCATTCCACTGGAAAATCTGATTGACAAATATATGCCGAATCTTCAGGCTGTGTTTGAAAAATACCCAGAGTACAGGACTATGTGCACAGCACCGGATGGCATATCTATTCTTTCCCGTGGATTGAACAGCTTGGTGCAGGAAAAGAAGCAATTCAGGCGATTGGAGATATTCCATATATTAATAAAAAATGGCTTGACTACCTTGGACTTGAGATTCCTACAACAACAGACGAACTGGAACAGGTACTGATTCAGTTCCGCGATCATGCAGAAGAACTGGAGAAAGAATTTTCCATTGAAGGTGATGTAATTCCAATGTCCTTTATTATCAATAACGGAGATCAGGATCCGGCGATTTTAATAAATGGATTTGGTGAGGGTTACGGAGACACAGGAGATCATTTCGCGGTAACAGATGAAGGAAAAGTAATTTATACAACTGTTCAGGAAGGCTACAAGGAAGGAATTGAATGGCTTCATAAACTGGTGACAGAAGATCTTGTAGATCCGGAAGCCTTTACACAGGAGTGGTCTACTTATGTTGCAAAAGGAAAGAATCACCGTTACGGACTCTGCTTCACATGGGATATTGCGAATATAGATAACAATACAGATTATGTGATGCTTCCGGCACTGACCGGGCCGGATGGCATGAGAAATATTACCAGACAGAACAACAGTGAAACCAGTGGATTTGACCGTGGAAGATGTGTTCTTACATCCAGCTGTCGTAATACAGCACTTGCTGCTGCATGGATTGATCAGATGTATGCACCCCTCCAGTCTCCGCAGAATAACTGGGGTACTTATGGCGAAGAGGATTCCTTTAACATTTTTGAACTGTCTACAAACAAAGACGGCGGCGAAATGTTAAAACATATGGATCTGGGAGAGCAGTCTCCAGTGGAAGTGCGTGAGGCGCAATCTGTAAATGGCCCTCTGGCCGTGCTGAATGAATATTATGATGTATATGTGACACAGCCGGAAGATGCAAAATGGCGTCTGGATAATATGCATGAGACCTATGTACAGGATATGAATAGCAAATATGTTTATCCAAATGTATTTATGAGTATTGATGATACAAACAAAGTATCACAGTATGATACCGATATTAAAAAATATGCAGAACAGAAGAAAGCTGACTGGATCCTGAATGGAGGAATAGAGGAAGAATGGGATTCCTACCTGGAAAAAATGGAGAAATACGGACTTTCAGATTATCTTTCAATCAAACAGAAATATTTTGATCAGTATCAGGAATCCTTAAGCGCGGAAAAGTAACAAAAGATGTAAGAACTGAACAACGACTTTGACAGGAGATTTTTCATGAGCGAAATGTTAGAAAAGGCAAGAAAATATGAATTTACACAGGGACAGCAGATTAAAGCGGAAGACAGACCGGCTTTTCATATAACTCCTTATGTTGGATGGATGAATGATCCCAATGGATTTTCCTGCTATAAGGGAGAATACCATTTGTTTTATCAGTACAATCCATATAACACACATTGGGACAGCATGCACTGGGGGCATGTGGTAAGTAAGGATCTGCTGCATTGGGACTATCTCCCGGCAGCATTGGCACCAGACCAGGATTACGATAAAGTGGGCTGCTTTTCCGGAAGTGCCATAGAGCTGGAGGACGGCAGACAGCTGCTTATGTATACAGCTGTGGACCGGGAAATACTGGAGGACGGAACCGCAAGGGATGTTCAGACACAGGCGGTGGCTGTGGGAGATGGAAAAGATTACGTGAAGTATGACAAAAATCCGGTCCTGACCTTTAAAAATCTGCCGGAAGGTGCAAGCAGAGTAGATTTCCGTGACCCAAAAATCTGGAAAGAAAAAGATGGAAACTTTTATTGTGTCATAGGCAGCCGTCCGGCAGATGGAAGTGGACAGATTCTTCTTTACAGAAGTAAAAATGGTTTTGAATGGGAATTTGTAAGTACTTTGGCAGAGAATAAAAACCGCTATGGAAAGATGTGGGAATGTCCGGATTTCTTTGAACTGGACGGCAAATATGTGCTTCTGACAAGCCCACAGGACATGATTCCGGAAGGAATGGAATATCATAATGGAAATGGAACATTATGTATCATAGGAGATCTGGATTCTGAGACACATACTTTGAAGGAACAGTCTTATCAGAGTGTGGATTATGGAATTGACTGTTATGCAATGCAGACATTGCTTGCTCCAGATGGAAGAAGAATTATGATTGCCTGGATGCAGAACTGGGATACTCTTGCTTATCGCAGAAATGAATCTAAATGGTTTGCACAAATGAGCCTTCCGAGAGAAGTGTCTGTGAAAAACGGAAGATTGTATCAGGTTCCGGTCAGAGAACTGGATTCCATGCGTGCAAATAAAGTCGAGTACAGGGATGTTGTGATTAAAGACACCAGAATTACACTTGACCAGATTGAAGGACGTACCGTAGATCTGGAGCTTGTAATACAACCGGTAGATAAAGATAAGCTTTATAAAAAATTCGAACTCTGTTTTGCAGAGAATGAAAAATATCATTCCACTTTACGATTCCGTCCAGATGAATCAGTTTTGAAAATCGACAGAAGCTTCTCCGGAAGCGAACGTGCAGTGGTTCATCAGAGAGAATGTCTGGTAAATGGTGACTGTAATGAATTGAAATTACGAGTAATTCTGGACAGATTCAGCGCGGAAATATTTATCAATGACGGAGAACAGGTTATGTCTGCTGTGATTCTTACAGAACAGAATGCAAAGGGAATTTCTTTCTTTGTTGACGGTGCGGCTAAGATCGATGTAGTGAAATATGATTTGGTATGAAAGTTCCAGAAGCTTGTCATGAATGAGTAAGGTAAAAATACAAGAATTGGGAGCAACGTATGAAGAAATATGATGTAACGGCACTGGGAGAATTATTGATTGATTTTACTGAAAACGGAAAAAGCAATCAGGGAAATCCACTTTTTGAAGCAAATCCCGGAGGAGCACCTTGTAATGTGCTTGCAATGTTAGCAAAGTTAGGGCATAACACGGCATTTATCGGAAAGGTAGGAAATGATTTCTTCGGAGAACAGTTGAGGGCTGCAATAAAAGAAGTTGGAATTGATGACACTGGATTATGTACAGACGAAAAGATACATACAACCCTTGCTATGGTACATACATATCCCGATGGAGACAGGGATTTCTCTTTTTACCGTAATCCGGGTGCAGACATGATGCTGAATAAAGCTGAAATTTGTGAAGATATTCTCAAAAATACGAAAATTTTTCATTTTGGTACATTGTCTATGACACATGAAGGGGTGCGGGAGGCAACGAAAGAAGCAATTCATATTGCAGAAGAAGCTGGCGCTATTATTTCATTTGATCCCAACTTACGTCCACCGCTCTGGGAGTCTATGGAAGAGGCGAGAAAGCAGGTATTATATGGTCTTGGTCATTGTCAGATACTGAAAATTTCAGATAATGAAATTCAGTGGCTGACAGGAGAAGAAGATTATAGTGATGGCGTAAACTGGATTAGAGAACGTTATCAGATTCCGCTGATTCTTGTGTCTATGGGAAGAGAAGGAAGTCGTGCTTATTATAATGAAATGATGGTGGAAGTAAAGCCGTTTTTACAGGATAATACCATCGAGACAACCGGAGCAGGAGATACATTCTGCGGCTGTGTATTGCACTATGTCTGTGAACATGGAATTAATGGACTAAAAGAGGAAAATCTGGCTGAAATGTTAACGTTTGCCAATGCAGCTGCCTCAATTATCACAACAAGAAAAGGCGCACTGAGAGTAATGCCGGAAGAAAAAGAAATAAAGCTATTAATATAAAATATTCAAAAGAATAGGAATACAACAAAGGGACTTCTTCGGAGGTCCCTTTTAAAATGGGAAAATGTTAATAAAACTTTTTCTTGCTAAATTGTAAAAGTTTGCTAGAATAGTTGTAACAAACACAGTCAGAAAGAACGTTCACAAA
Source organism: Ruminococcus sp. RTP21358st1_G6_RTP21358_211008 (assembly GCF_040908885.1). Lineage (NCBI taxonomy): Bacteria > Bacillati > Bacillota > Clostridia > Eubacteriales > Oscillospiraceae > Ruminococcus > Ruminococcus sp. RTP21358st1_G6_RTP21358_211008. The sequence goes on along the minus strand of NZ_JBDGDM010000005.1, from coordinate 46,865 downwards.
CGAGGTGACCGCTATGATTACACTGAATGATTATTTATATTCCGGAGATACGGTTTTAAAAATTTTACAGAAATATACAGAGGATCTGCGTAAGGAAGCGAAGAAGAACCATAACGAAGTCGATTTGGTGCACAGCAACTTTCTGCTCCAGATCACGGAACTTCTGGAGCATAATGATTTCCTTACGGCCCAGTCCCAGAAGATCCGGGAATTTTACAAATATATGGCCCATGAATATCCATTTCTTGCTTTTACATTTAAAGGCAGGATTAAGTCATTGATCCGGGCAGAAGAGAAATTTAATGGATATGTAGTGGAATATATTTACGATTATTACCGGGAAAATGGTACCTATCCGTCGGTTGCAGAGCTGAAAAATAAGCTGAGCTGCTTTCGTGATTTTATTGCTTACCGGATTGTGGTCTGTATGCCAAGATGTCACCTGAAGCCTGGAGAAGACCAGGAACAGGCATCTATCCGTTACCTTTATGAGATTGCAAATGTGCTGCCCGGATTTCTGGAAGAGAGAGGCTTTACAGCAGAATCGGCTCAGGGAGTGAAATTGAGTACTTCTGATCAACTAAATGATGATGTAAAGCCTTATTACAGAGATTATATTTGTGGTACCAGTGAATATGGGTATCAGTCTTTACATATTACATTTTATGATAACAGCTCCAGATCCTACATGGAGGTACAGCTCCGTACCCAGAAAATGGATGACATTGCAGAAATCGGTCCGGCCAATCACCTGGGCTATGAGAAACGCCAGCAGGACGAGCGAGCCAGAAGAGATGTGATCCCGGAAGGGGAATGTGTTTACTTTGATGAGGCTTATGAGCGGGGGATGAAGCTGCTTTCCCTGGAATTAGCAGATCTTGACGTGAATATGTTTTCTGCGGTAAATAACAGTCTGATCAACGATGGCTGTGGATTGTTCCGAGGCAGATTGATTCTGCCTTATGAGCATTTGTCCAGATTTCAGAATGATGTGATTGATTGAGAAAAAAGTAAGTGGAGCAATAAAGATGTTAAAGAAAAAGATGTTAATTGCTTTAGGGGTGGCAGCAGTATTGAGTGTGAGCTGTGTAAGTGTGACTGTCTGGGCTGAGGAAAACGCAGAAGAGCAGACAGAGGAAGCAGAGGACAGTTCTAATTCTGAAGGAGAGGAAGATGCTGATTTAGAAGAGTCTGACAATCCGGAGATTGAAGAGGGATACACTACAGAACTAGAAGGCTGCACAAAGGTGGTTTCCTGGTGCAAAAATGGAGACAATAATATTTACGGACAGTTCTATTATCCGGAAGATTTTGACGAAACAAAGACTTATCCAGTAATCATTATGAGCCACGGAATCGGTTCTACTTCCCAGATGGTAGAGCGTGCAAAATGGCCGGAAAAGGCGGCTCAGGATGGATATGTGGTTTATACATTTGACTTCTGCGGCGGTTCCCTTAACGGAAACAGTGACGTAGATTTCATGGATATGACAGTGATGACTGAGAAAGAAGATTTAAGTGCTGTTATGGACTTTGTGAAAACAAAGGATTATGTGGATCAGGATCATCTTTTCCTTCTGGGACAGAGCCAGGGAGGACTTGTAAGTGCTCTGACTGCTGCAGACAGAAAAGATGATGTGGCTGCTATGATCCTGATTTATCCGGCGTTTTGTATTGCGGATAATGCCCGGGAAATGTATGATTCCGCATATGATATTCCGGAAGACAGAGCTGAGATGCCGGTAGGAACTGTGGGTTCTGAGTATGTGAAAACAGTTTATGATCTGGATGTTTATGGCACTATCAGCGCATATGATGGAGACGTGATGATCATTCACGGAATCAATGACAGCCTGGTGCCATACAGCTATTCTGAAAAGGCAATTGAGGAAGCGTATACAGGGGAAGGTTCTGTTCTGATTCCCATTTATGGAAAAAAATCTACCCATGGTTTCGAGATGAACTTTGAAGAGGGAAGAGACTATGCGGAGACAGTTGGATTGGAATTTTTGGATGTGCATTTGAAAGAGGAAGAATAAAGGTTTAGGAAACCAAAAAGTGAAAAAAACATGTAGGGCGTATTTATAGATCGTTATGAATTAAAGGCATTGCAAGGATATTATACCGCGTACTAAAAGTTAGATTTTAATGTCTGACTTTTGGGCGGTATGTTCTACAATGCCTTTTTTTATTTAAGTATATATTTTATAAAAATAATATTGTATAAAATAAATACAAATGGTATAATATTAACGAGGAATGATTCTTAAAAAAATATAAACTCCTTGCAGTACATTATATTTTATGTTACGCTGAATTCACATCTCAGGAACTCTATGTACTATTCGTAGGCGGTTCAGCTCATGAACAGCAGTCTATTCATTGCCATTCGGTGAAGTATTCCTGTGAAATAAGCGTAATAAAGAAGGTGGTGAAACTTGGGTGTAAAAGACCAGGGACTACAGGAGTATCTGAAAGATAACGAACGCTTTGCAGATTTTGTGAATGGTACCTTATTTGCAGGAAAGCAGATTGTGGATCCATGTTATCTTAAGGAAGTACAAAGGAAGAAGAGAGTATCATATAAACAGTCGATTATGGCAAAAAATATACAAAAGAAAAACAGTTCTGAAAAATACGGCGAAGAGGAAATTGCCAGGGAAAAAGGTGTTTTTGAAGAGGGAGAATTCGGGGATGACAGCGCGAAGCTCATGTATCTGGAAAGAGAGCGCGATTTCCTTCGTCTCCACGATAAGCCAGGCTGTAGATTTTTGTTGGCATGTGAAGTTGAATCTGGGGCAAATTATGAGATGCCTGTGAGATGTTTTACATATGACAGCATAGAATATACAGATCAGCTAAAAGAGTGGAAAAGAAAATCCCAGCAAATGTTTTGGGGAAGAGGAAAACGTGGGAAAAAACGGCGCCGAATCCGTCGTCCATTGCTTCCGGTATTTCATCAGGTATTATACCTGGGAGAGAAAAGGTGGAAGAGTAAGTTAAAATTACAGGAAATGATGGACATCCCGGAAAATGTGATGAGTTTTTCAGACAGGCTTCCTGATTATGATATTTGTATGATAGATATTCATGAACAGAATCCTGAGTTGTTTCACACGGAATGGAAAGATATTTTCCAGCTTATGAAGCACAGCCGTAAAAAAGACGAATTGAGAAAATACGTAGAAGAGAGTACCGAAGAAATACGAAAGCTAAGTCAAGAAACCAGATGGCTTCTGGCGATATTACTGGAGCAATATGAATTTGTTGATGAAGAGGTTGTGGAGGTGAAGGATATGTGTAAGGCATGGGATGGCGCAATGCAAATGTATGCAGATGAAGCGAGAGCAGCAACGCGGAAAGAAATGAAGAAAGAGATGAAAAAAGAAATGAGAAGACAGGCCAGAGAAAAAGATCGCAGGACCGTTTTTAACATGTTTTCTCGGGGGTATTCACAGAAAGAAATTGCGGCAATTTCCGAGCTGCCGCTTAAAAAAGTACAGAAAATGTGTGAAGGGTTTATCGAGAATACAACAATGGCAGTACATACTTCTTGATTTGGATTAGAAATTACAGAATAGTAGCTGAGAAAGTTTAACGAGAAAAGGCATTGCAAGGAATTATATGGCGTCTGTAAACGATTTGATTTTGGAGTCAAACGTTAGGGAGAGGCTATATCCTGCAATGCCTTTTAAAATCCTTCAAATTTATATGAAAACTGCTAACAGGTACGCTTATGCATCTTGTTTCTCCGGAAACATTTTCCTGAAGAGAAAACGGATCAGCGGTCCACAGTACATAAGCTGCCAGAAGAAGGCTACCGGGAAGTTCATGAAAGTGGTCTGGAGCCATACGGCAACGAACTGGGAACCCGCATTTTTAAACAAGATTGTGGCAATTAAGCTCATGATCGGGCACATAATGCAGATGATCATAACAGAAATTGCAACTGTGATAGCGAAAGGTCTGTCTTTAGGTGTGACAATACGAAAAGCAAGCTTATGGGCAAGGTTATCAACAATAAAGAACTCCAGTACAAATGCAACCGGCCACATAATCTTCATTTCGCCGAAAGCCATGAGAAATACCTGGTTGCTCATTCCACCGATGTTCAGGGAAATGTTGTAGCAGATCATGGCGTAGACCATAAGGAAAGCCATCATCAGAGTGAAAATAACATTTTGAAACTTAGTTTTTGGCATAAAATTGTTCTCCTTTTTCTAAAAATGGGTACAAAAAAGACACATGTGTTGTTCGTTATCAAGTGTACACTTGTGTCGTTTCCAATTTTATACCAGAGCTAATTTGTTATTGAATTGTTTACCGAATGATTATTATACCAGATAAATGGGAAAATGCAATAAAAAAATCGATATATAAGATGGACTAAGAAATGATAATGGGGATTTTTTATAAGTCAGAATGCAGTTTTACTTAAGTTCCTTGGTTATATTAAACTAGTGGTTTATTGCAGAATATATAGTTCTTCTGGTAATATAAAACATGTAAGAAATCATATCGGTCATTATCCCGCTAAGGAGGCGGAGCGGACTGTAAATCCGCTGTTATCATAACACGAGTGGGTTCGATTCCCTCATGACCGAGTATACTCCTGTAGCTCAGCTGGATAGAGCACGCGTCTACGAAGCGCGGTGTCGAGAGTTCGAATCTCTCCAGGAGTGCTTCCAATGGCAGATGCCTTGGAGTAAAGTGAATCAGGTAAGGAAATGGTGTAAAGGAAGAAAGCTGTCTGTGACTGGACAGTTTTTTTATTGAGCTTCAACCTCTGGACTTTAAAGATGTGCTATTTGCGATAAATTTGTTACAATTTACGTTAAAAACAGGTACAGAAATTGCAGGGTGTTATAATAAATCCATGATATGAAACATGTAAAATAATCAATGGAGGATAAATGGTATGAAAACAAAGCAGGCTGTAAATCCGTACCTGCCAAGCTGGGAATACGTGCCGGATGCGGAGCCGCATATTGTGGATGGACGTGTATACATATATGGTTCTCATGATCTTTTTAACGGCTTGAATTTCTGTCTGGGAGATTATGTATGCTGGTCAGCGCCGGTAGACGATCTGGGCAACTGGCGTTATGAGGGTGTTATTTTCAAAAGAGAGCAGGATCCGGCAGCACCGAAGATCCGTCTTACAAATGGTCTGGCAGCACCGGATATGATCCAGGGACCGGACGGAAGATTTTATCTTTATTATTTCATGGGCGGCACCAAGATGATTTCTGTGGCTGTCTGTGATAAGCCGGCAGGCAAATATGAATTCTATGGTTATGTAAAATATGCAGATGGTACTCCTATTGGAAAGAAAGAGGAGCCGCTGCAGTTTGACCCGGGTATTTTTATGGACGATGATGGAAGACTGTATCTTTACACAGGCTTTGCCCTTCAGGGAAATCCCCTTCTGCTTGATGGCTCCAAGCCTACTGAGCACGGTGCGATGTGCTTCGAGCTGGACCCGGCAGACATGCTTACTGTAAAAATGGGACCGAAATACATCGGAATTGCCAGTGAGAAAGAAGCACCAGGAAGCTCTTATGAGGGACATCCCTTCCTGGAGGCAAGCTCCATGCGTAAATTCAATGGAACCTATTACTTCATCTACAGTTCCCTGAACAGTCATGAGCTCTGCTATGCAACCAGCAATAATCCTACTGGTGGATTTGAATTTGGCGGTGTTCTGGTCAGCAACGGAGATATTGGCCTTCCAGGAATCACAGATGTGAAAAACGCAAGAAACTGTACTGGAAACACTCACGGAAGCCTGATCGAGATTAATGGAAGCTATTATGTTTTTTATCACAGACACAGTAACCGTAAGCAGTCTTCCCGTCAGGCCTGTGCAGAGCGCATCCGCTTCGAGAATGGTAAATTCTATCAGGCAGAGATGACCTCCTGTGGTCTGAATGACGGACCGCTTAAGGGAAAAGGAAACTATCCTTCCTACATTGCCTGCAACGTATATGGCAAAAAAGGAACCCGTTTCTTAAGTATGATCAAACATCCAAAGTCCGGTCATCCATATCTGACTCAGGAAGGAAAGGATCGTGAGCAGGGGTCAGATCAGTATATTGCCAATATGTGTGACGGAGCAGTTGCAGGCTTCAAATATTTTGACCTGCGTGAGACCTCTAAGGTTCGTATTAATATTAAGGGAAAAGCAACTGGAATTGTTTATGTATCCACAGAGGAAGGCGGCAAGCCAGTGGCAAAGATTCAGGTAAAACCTTGCAAGGAACAGCACGGTTTTGCAGCTGATGTAAACGGACTCGGTGAGAAAGAGGCACTGTACTTCAGTTACAAGGGAACTGGCGCATTTAATTTTATGTCTTTTGATCTGAAGTAAGATTCCATTAAATGTGCAGGAAATATTCTGCCTGTAAATGGAAGACAGAGCTTAAATAAAGGGAAAAAGAGTTTATCTTAAGAGTCAAATAAACCCAGGAGGCGAAATATTTGAACATTACTAATTTTGCAAAAAAACTTGCAGAAAAGCCGGTTTTTAAAACAAGAATCAAATCCGATCAGGTGAAGCTTCCGGAGATAGCCATTGGATATTTTCTGGCACCTTTTTGCGCCATGTTTGCCAATGCCATTTTCGGTGCTTATCTGAATCGTTATTATGTGGATGTACTTGGCTGGACGAAATTCGGAGCATTTGCCACACTTCTGCCAATCGTATCTGTGATTTTCGTAGTTCTCGGAAATCTGATGATCGGGCAGTGGATCGACAACACCAGAAGTACACAGGGAAAAGCAAGACCTTACCTGATCATTGCAGCACCAATGCTGATCATAGCCATTATTCTTATGTTTATGACACCAACTAAGGGCAATAATGCAGTGCAGATGATCTGGATCGCAGTGTCCTATAACCTGTACTATGCACTTGCATATCCATGTTTTTACTGTGCACATAGCTCCATGGTTTCTCTTTCTACCAGAAATTCTGAGAGCCGCGGGCTTCTTGCAACACTGTCAAATGCAGCAATGGTTGCCTCCGCAGGAGTGGGAGCCAGCATCGTAGTGCCAATTCTTCTGCAGAGCTTTCTGTTTGTGACAAAGGACGGCGGAATTGATGTGGATGCAAGCTATTCACACTGGAGGATTATTTCCATAGTTCTTTGCCTTGTAAGTGCATTTGGCTGTATGCTGGAATATTATTTTACCAGAGAGCGTATTACAGAGGAAACCATCAATCTGAATGTGAAGGAAGAGAAGCTTCCTCTGAAAAAACAGCTGGAAGGCTGTATCCACAACAAATACTGGTGGATCATCATTCTCTATTTCCTGATTTTCCAGTTTGGCCAGCTGATCAAAAACAGTTCCATGAGCTTCTATGTAAGATGGATGTTTGACAGTGTAATTAATTCTGCAAATCCGGAGCAGACTTCCGGTGCATTAATGTCAACACTTGGTTTGGTTGGTGGAATTCCTACTGCCGTTGGTATGGTAGTGGCATGGCCAATTGCCCGTAAGCTGGGCAAAAAGAGAGCTGTTGTTACAGGACTTTGCTTCTCCGTTGTAGGCGGCCTTGTCTGTTTCCTGAATGTACACAGCTTCGGAATGGTTGCTGCAAGTATGGTACTGAAAGGAATCGGAAGTATTCCGGCAATGTATGTGACGATGGCGCTTCTTTCTGATGTGCTGGATCACCTGGAAGCGAAGAATGGTTTCCGAAGCGATGGATTTACAATGTCTGTTTATAGCTCCATTATGGTAGGTCTTAGCGGACTCTGTATCGGTGTGCTGAACAGTCTTCTTACCTTTGCTGGTTACAGCAATACCGGTATTGCATGTAATCCGCAGACCTTGGAAATTGTTGAAAATGTGGCAAATTATACAGGTCAGGTGGTATATCGCCAAATGGGCGGCGTGGAGCAGGTGCTTTCATTCGCATTCCTGGCGGCAGATGTGATCACATATGCAGTTGTTATCATTCTTATGAGCCGTCTGGATGTAGAAAAACACATTGAAGAGGACCAGAAAAAGATCAAAGAAAATCAGAAGAAAGCAGCTAATATCTAATTGTTTCAGAACCTGTTTCCTGTTATACTATTCTTAGTTAACACAAGTGATTCCGGCTCCCTGGTGCAGTGTCACTGTGCCAGGGAGCCGTTTTAGCCGAATAAGCTGCGAAGAAGCTATTCGATTATGAGAAGGCAGCAAAGCGGATTGGGGTATCCGTTTGATTGAATAGGATAGGTGAGAAATAATTATGATAAGAATTGCAATTGTAGAGGATGACAGGCATGACCGGGAGGCGTTGAAGAAATGCCTGAATCGTTATGAAAAAGAGAACCAGATGAAATTTTCCGTAACAGAATTTCAGGACGGAGAGGATATTGTGACCGATTACACTGCTAGCTATGACCTTATTATTCTGGATATTGAGATGGCGTTTCTCAATGGAATGAAAGCAGCAGAAAAAATCCGCGAGCTTGATACAAATGTAATTATTATTTTTATTACAAACATGCCTCAGTATGCCATTCAGGGATATAAGGTAAATGCGCTGGATTATATTTTGAAGCCAATTTCCTATTTTTCATTTTCAGAGAGTATGGTAAGGGCTCTGGCAAAGGTGAAGACACCGGAGAAGGAGTACATTACCATTGTTCTGAAGGGAGGTAAAAAGAAGCTGGATGTGGCGCGGATTTGTTACGTGGAGGTTCAGGACCATGTGCTGATCTACCACACTCTGGATGGGGATTTTGAGACAAAGGGCACTATGAGGGATACAGATAATCAGTTTGATCCGAAGAAATATTTTCGGTGTAACCGCTGTTATCTGGTAAATCTGGAATTTGTAGAGACTTATCAGGGCAGTGATATTATGGTAAACGGCGATACGATCCAGGTGAGCAGAAGCAGGCGGAAGCCCTTCCTGGATGCCCTGAATGAATATATGAATGAGGTGGAAAAATGAGAGGCACAGTAGTCAACACTCCCGGATATTATTATGCCATTTCCTACTGGCTTTCTGCACTGGTAATGATTCTTGTGCATGGATGCGGGAAAAAAGATGTGTGGAAATATGTGTATGGGGTGTTGAGCTTTATCAGTATTTTTACCGTTATGTTTTTTACAGATGGAATAAAGCAGATGTTTTTCATGCCTCTTATGGTTTGTGTGTTTTTGCTGATGCTTTTGTACATCAGGATGGCAGGAGAGCTTCCATGGCGTGAAACCGGATTTTTCTGTGCGAAGGCATTTATCAACGCAGAATTTGCAGCCTCTTTGTGCTGGCAGATTCATTATTTTTATACAGGTGATTTCAGCGGTCAGGAGAAGGGGACACCAGAGCAGATGTTATGGCGTGTACTGCATATGGTAGTTATTTATGCAGTACTGTACATTCTGATTTATTTGATCGAACGTTATCTGAAGAAGGATATTGAAGAACTGCAGATCACACGCAGAGAACTTCTGGTTGTATATTTTGTAATGGCTGCGGTATATTGTATCAGCAATGTAAGCTATGTGGATGTAAAAAGCATTTTCAGCGCGGGAACAGCTATGGATGTGTTTATTATCCGCACACTGGCGGATCTTAGCGGTATGGCGGTGCTTTATGCTTATCATATCCAGGTAAAAGAGATCCAGATGCGTTTTGAGAAGGATACGCTTCGGAATATTATGGATATGCAGTACAAAAATTACAAGCTTTCCAAGGAGAGTATCGACATTGTAAATCAGAAATACCATGATCTGAAGCATCAGATCAATCTTTTAAAAAGCGGCGCAGATTCTGAAAAAGCAGGGGAATACCTGGAACAGATGGAGCGTGAGATCAAGATTTATGAGACACAGAATAAAACGGGAAATAAGGTCCTTGATACCATTCTTACCAGTAAAAGCATGCATTGTCAGAGACATGGTATTGAGCTGAAATTTATGGGTGAGGGACAGCTGCTGAATTTTATGGAGGATATGGATATCAGTGCTCTTTTCGGAAATATGCTGGATAATGCCATTGAAAGTGTGGTGAAGATCAAAGACCGTCAGAAACGTCTGATTTCCCTGCACGTGATTCAGGATAAACAGTTTATCCGTATCCGCACAGAGAATTACTGTGAGGAGAACGTTCAGTTCCAGGATGGAATCCCGATCACCACCAAGAAAGATAAACGGTTCCATGGATATGGAATGAAGAGTATGAAAAAAATTGTAGAGAAGTACGGCGGTTCCGTTATGGCGGGCAAGGCAGACAACTGGTTTGAGCTGAAGATACTGATTCCGATGAAACATTAGGCGATTTTTAGGAGGAAAGATAATGCCATCATATAGTATAATTGAGAATTTCGAAGTACATAAAAATAATCGTTTTCTGGAAATTGCAGAGGCCCTGAAGCCGGAGCTTTTGCATAAAGAAATTAAGGCTGAAAAGGAAATTATGGTGGGAAAAGACCGCCAGATGAGAACGGTTATTACAGAAGAGCACCCGATTGAAAATCTGTATGCAAAATCTTTAAAAAGAGATGATACAGTATTTGTGGATTTCGGGGATCATGCTGTAGGTTATGTGACTTTGGAGCTTAGTAAAACAGGAAGCCATCAGGATGCACCGGTTTATTTTTACCTGAAATTCGGTGAGCGTCTGGAGGAAATGACGGACAAAACTGCTGATTATGACGGCTGGCTCAGCCGTGGCTGGATTCAGGAGGAGTATATTCATGTGGACGTACTTCCGGCGAAGGTGAAGCTGCCAAGAAGATATTCTTTCCGTTATATGGAGCTTCGTGTAATTGATACTTCTGCCAAGTTCCAGCTGAAAATCGATGGTATTTCCTGTGATACGGTTTCTGCTGTAGACATGGAGTCTGTAAAGCCGGTGGATTTCGGAGATCCGCTTCTGAATCAGATTGATCTGGTAAGCCGAAAAACCCTGAAAGAATGCATGCAGGATGTTTTTGAGGATGGACCGAAGCGTGACCGCAGAATGTGGCTGGGAGATCTGAGACTTCAGGCGAGAGCCAATTATTACACCTTTAAGAATTATGATCTTGCCAAACGCTGTATGTATATTTTTGCAGGACTGCTTTTTAATGAGGGAAAGCTAAGCGCCTGTGTATTCACAGAACCGGAGATGGAGCCAGATGATACTTACCTTCTGGACTATGCATTGTTTTTCTCATCTGTGCTTCTGGATTATTATGAGGCAACCGGTGATCTGGAAACACTCAGGGATCTTTATGATGTGGCAATTGATCAGATCCGCATTGCTATGACGCAGTTAAATGAGAAAAATGTTGTGGAGGATTTAGGTGATGCATTCTGGTGCTTCCTGGACTGGGGAGATGGTCTGAATAAGCAGGCCGGAGCTACAGCAGTTCTGATTTACTGTATCCGTTATGGAATCCGTCTTGCGAAGATTCTGGATAAACAGGAGGATATCAGCTGGCTGGAAGAGAAGCAGGCCATGTTGAAAGAGGCAGCGGTGAAAGAGTTCTGGGATGAAGAGCTTGGAATGTTCGTAAGCGGTCCGGATCGTCAGGCTTCCTGGGCAACCCAGATCTGGATGATCCTGGCCCGTGTCTTTGACAAAGAGACAAACTGTAAATTGATTCATCATGTAATGGAGGTGAATCCGAGGATCCGCATGGTAACTCCATATATGTATCACCATTATATTGATGCGCTTATCCGCTGTGATGAGAAAGAGCTTGCTCTGGAAGAGATGAAACGCTATTGGGGCGAAATGATCCACGACGGTGCGGATACCTTCTGGGAACTTTATAATCCTTATAACAGGGAAGAATCTCCATATGGTTCCAGTATGGTTAACAGCTACTGTCATGCATGGAGCTGTACACCAACGTATTTCCTTAGAAAATTTTATATGAAAACCAGGTAGAAATGTATATTTCTAAAATGATTGAACGTAGATAAGCATTCCCCCGCTTCAAGTGCGCGGAGCACTAAGCGGCGCGTGAGAGGGGATGCTTATGTCAGTGGGAGCCTTCAGCTCCCACTGACAGATCGCGAAACGGCTGCGTTCATGAGCAAGTAGCGAAGCGGACCTAGAATGTCCGCTTTACGCTCATATAGAACAAAAAACTATCCTGAGCAGACTGCAAAGCCAAAATGCCTTGCACCTGTTAGGATAGTTTTTTAGAAATTAAAAATTATTTTTTATTTTTCTTGGATTTCTTAGTCTCATTCTGGGCTGCCTGAGCTTCCTCAGCAGATTTCTTAAAACGTGCGAAAAATCCTTTTTTCTTCTTAACCGGAGCGTCCAGGTTACCGCGGATGCCTTTTACACCTACTATGTAAAGTCCACTTACTTCAGCTTTGATCTCTTTCTTCACAGGGATAAGGTCGAATACCTTCTCGTCTGCGATAAGAATGGAAATCTTCGGTCCGACTTTAGCCTTAACGATCGGCATCTTGGAGCGGCGGAGAAGCTTCGGTGTCTGGTCGATGACCATCTGTGGGAGACCTGATTCCTTAAGTGGCATTCTCTTCTTATCAATAACGAGCATGGAAACGGTCTGTTTACTTGCCTCGATCTGTGCCTGCTGTTCTTCCTGCTTCTTCTGGGTCTTCTTGCCAAAGAAATATAAACCAACCAGTAATCCGATGAGGATTACAAGAATCACCAGAAGGACGATTGTTACTGGATGCATACTTATCCTCCTACTATATTATAAAGTTTCTTAATAACTATTCAGCCTGTACGGTTCCGCAAAACGTGTGACCGTGAAGAAACTGAACAGTTACATTCTTGTTTCACATAAACTACATTTTAACATCATTTTTTGGAAAAGGCAATTGTTTTGTTATCTCCTTTAAAAAGCTTATAAGCTGTGAAAGCATATAAAACCGGTACCGCAAATGCTGCAAGATTCATAAGAACCAGTATAATACTTCCCTTAATATGAAAGAAGTGGGCAATCTGGGGAATAAAGGCCAGAATTCCAAAGATAACGGTGCTCATTCTTCCTTTTTCTGCATTCATCACGCCTATAATTCCAATTGCAATCTGAAGAAGTGTAAATGCATAAGTAAGTGCAAAAGCCTCTGTAGTATCACCATGGGTTACATGTCTGCCCACAATATTAGTGGTTCCGATCCAGAAGCGGGCTGCGATCAAAGAAGCAGAACCCAGGGCTATTTCAAATAGTGCGCTTATGCGCATAATATCTGATCTGTTCATATTTTCCTCCTTTAGAGTGAATGATATAGAGCTTAATATTTTTGATATTTGAGGTTAAAACATATTTTATCATGTGTTTTTTATTTTAACAATATATGGCAATAGAATGCAAGGATATTTACTGAGAAGAGGTGGTAATTATTTTGAATATCATGTATAATAGAAATCTACTGGTTACAGAATGGATAGATTTATCTGGTATGGTTATAATAAATGCCAGATTACAGATTCCGTTCAGGATTAATAGGAAGCTTTGTAGGTTTTCTTTATTAACTGGTCTTGCGGGAAGAAGGTGTTTTGAGGGGGGCTTACAGTATAGTTAGGAGTTATACATTATGAAGAAATCGGATACAGAACAGGAACAGCCTGGTCTGGAAGAGAATAAAGTTCCCGACAGCCAGTCCAAGCGGGAGCTTGACAGAGAATTACAGGAACTGGCAGAGAAGGAACACCAGGAAGAGATATATTACGAAGAACGACGGCGCGAGCGACACGAGCGCAATCTGAAGAGAAAGAAGAGGCAGATACGGAATCGTAATCTGGCTCTTATTATTACTGCTCTGGCAGTGTTGGGCGGTGTGGGATACTTTTATAGAGAGCAGACAGGGTTAAAAGACGGCATGGAAACGCTGGTAGCCAAGGTAAGGGATTTGGTTCCTGATAAGAATTCCGGTAAAGAGAGCAAGGCAGCAGAAGAACTGGCAAAGGCTGACCAAAGCACCGAAAGCATCGAAAACCCCGAAAGCACCGAAAACCCCGATATTAATACAGAGGAAGCTGCTGACAGCTCAGACAGTACAGATATACAACCGGAATCTGGTGAAGGCACTGCAGATGACAGTGATGAGACAACTGGAAATACAGGTGACAATTCAGAGAATACTGTACAGGATGAATCCGGGAATATGTCCGATGAAGAGAAAACAGAAGATAATTCTTCAGATTCTGCAAATCAGCCAGAGCAGGAAGCAGCCCAGGCAGCAGCCATAAATTTAAATGGGATTATGCCACAAGCAGCAGCAGCCGGCACAGGTATCATCAGGAGGCAGATCCGTCACGAGAAGAAGGTGCTGGTCACAGCCAAGGAGAAAGCAGCCCAGTATGATTATGACGGTGCAATCAGCCTTTTGCAGAAGGACAATGCATATGTGAGAAATGTCCATTTTCAGAATGCTGCAGAGAAATTCCAGAAGAAAAAGGATAAATGTGTAGCCTGGTCTCCAGAACAGGTAACTCACATTTTTTACCATTCCCTGATCGTGGATACTTCCAAGGCGTTTGATGGAGATTACAAGACAGATGGTTATAATCAGGTTATGACCACTATGGATGAGTTTAATAAGATAACCCAGATCATGTATGACGAGGGATATGTAATGGTAAACCTTTATGATCTGGCAGACGTTGATGAAAATGGGAAAATGCAGGCAAAGCAGATTTATCTTCCTAAGGGAAAAACACCGTTTGTCCTTTCGCAGGACGATGTATGTTATTATCACTCCCAGGATGGAGATGGAATTGCCACTAAGCTTGTTATAGACGAAGAGGGGAAGGTTCGCAACGAATATGTACAGGATGATGGAAGCACAGTTGTAGGTGACTATGATGTTGTACCGCTGATCGACCGGTTTGTGGAGGAACATCCTGATTTTGCATATCATGGACATAAGGGAATTGTAGCGCTTACAGGCTATAATGGAATCCTGGGTTACCGCACAGATATCAGCTATCAGACAAGACCAGATGATCTGAATGATGATAAAAAGGCGTGGCTTGACGCGCATCCTGATTTTGACCTGGATACAGAGCGGGCAGAAGCGAAAAAGGTCGCAGATGCCATGAAGGCGGAGGGCTGGACTTTTGCCAGCCATACATGGGGACATAAAAACATGTTTACAGTTTCCATGGAACGCCTTGAAACAGATACACAGAACTTCAAAGAGAACATTGACCCGCTTATTGGCGGAACAGATATTATTATCTTTGCTTTCGGAGCAGATATTAATAACGGCGGAGAGTACACTGGCAATGAGAAATTTGAATATCTGAAATCCCAGGGCTATGATTATTATTGCAATGTGGACTCTAACAAATATTTTGTACAGATGACGGATGAATATTTCCGAATGGGAAGAAGAAATGTGGATGGATACCGAATGTATTACAATCCGGACATGCTGGCAGATCTGTTTGATGTAAGCCAGGTATTTGACCCATCCAGACCTACTCCTGTACCGCCTATGAATGGTGGCTGATAAGACCAGCTGCAAAGAAGGCATGGATTCGTATGATTTTGCGCTGAGACAAAATAAAAATGATTGCCTCAGTGGGCTTTCTTTTTAATAGAAAATGTGATAATTTTATAAAAGAGTAACTGAAGGGAGTATGAAATGAAAAGAAAACTATATTTGGCAGCGTTAGTAATGTGTATGGCACTTGCTGTAAATGGCTGCGGAAGTGATAAAGAAACTACCAGTACAGAGAGTGAGAGCACTGCCACAGAGCAGCAGGCAGAGGATTCGGCAGAGGAAGAAGAGGTACAGGAACCTTATACAGATTCTACCGGTGCGACACGCCTGGTTTCAGTGGATAATGTGGAGAAATATGTTACAATTGCAGACTATAAGGGGATAACTCTTGATAATTCTGTACCAGAAGTGACAGATGAGGATATTGAGAATCGTATCGCAGAGAATTTGAAAGACAATTCAGTGGAAGTGACAGATGAGAACGCTGTCATCCAGAATGGTGATACCGCTACTATTAATTTCGTAGGTACAAAAGACGGGGAAGCTTTTGAAGGTGGAACTGGTAATAATTATGACCTTGTGATCGGAAGCGGCACAATGATTCCCGGATTTGAAGAAGGAATCGTGGGAATGAAGAAGGGGGAGACAAAAGACGTACCGGTAACCTTCCCGGAGAGCTACCGCAACAGTGAACTGGCTGGACAGGATGCAGTATTCCAGATTACCGTGCAGAGCTTTAAGAGACCACCGGAATTGACCGATGACTGGGTTGCAGCGAATACCGATTACAAGACAATTGATGAATATAAGGCTTCTGTTCGCGCACAGCTGGAGCAGGAGGCACAGGATCAGGCCGACAGCAGTCTGCGCAGCACTGCATGGAATACTGTTTACACCAATTCTGAGGTTGTGGAATATCCGGAGAAAGACGTAGAAGAGGCAGTGAAGACATTTAAGAAACAGGCAGAAGCATACGCGAAGCAGGGAAATATGGAGCTTGAAGACTTCGTGGAGTCTCAGGGCGTTTCCATGGATGATTTCGAAGCCCAGTGCCAGCAGTATGCCCAGGCCAAGGTAAAACAGAATCTGCTTATTCAGGGAATCATGGACGCAGAGGGAATGACTCTGGAGGATGAGGAAAGCCTTGCAATCCAGAATCAGCTGGTAGAGCAGTATGCTTCTGGCGATCTTGCAGTTCTTATCGATACTTACGGTCAGGTTGCAGTGGATGAGAGTATCGGACTTATGAGAGTTCAGGATTTCATTATTGCAAATGCAAATTATGATCAGACAGCAGCGGATACATCTGCTGAAGGTGAGGACGCACAGGCTGCTGAGGGAACAGAAGCAGCAGATCATGCAGATGGCAGTACAACTGACGGACAGAGCACGGATGGCGGGGATACAGCAGAAGAGCAGGAAACTGGTGCAACCGCAGATACAGGCACAGCAGCGGATGCTTCAACAGATACACAGGATGACAGTACAGAGAATTGACGGTTGCTGTTTATAATAGAAACAGCAGCCAATGAATCTCAGGAGGGAATGGAGTTATGATTATTAAAAACGGAGAAGTTTTTCAGGAGGATGGAAGCTTCAGATTACAGGATCTGTATGTGGAGAATCATAGAATCGTGGCTTCTGAGGATGAGGTTACGGACAAGACGATTGTAGACGCGGCTGGGCTCAGGGTGCTTCCGGGGCTGGTGGATATTCACAGTCACGGTGCATTTGGACATGATTTTTCTGATGCTGATCCGGAAGGACTTAAGATTATTCTGAAATACGAAAAGAGTCACGGAATTACTTCCTATTGTCCTACTTCCATGACATTGCCGGCAGAAGAACTGAAGGAAATTTTTGCTACTATTAAGACTGTAGGAGAAATGAAAGACGGAGCTGCTGTCCGGGGAATCAATATGGAAGGCCCATTTCTGGATGCGAAGAAAAAAGGCGCCCATGTGGAGGGCTATATCCGCAAACCAGATGCCGGATTTTTCCGTGAACTGAATGAATATTCCGGAAATATGGTGAAGCTGGTAACTCTGGCACCGAATGTGGATGGTGCTATGGAATTCATTGATGAGGTACATAATGAGGTGTGCATTTCCCTTGGTCATACAGCAGCTGATTACGATACAGCAGCGGAGGCCATGAGAAGAGGTGCACACCATGTGACACATCTTTATAATGCCATGCAGCCACTGGCGCACAGAGAACCAGGACTGATCGGAGCTGCCTGTGATGATGGGCAGTGTATGGCAGAGATGATCTGTGATGGCATTCACATTCATCCCGCTGTGATCCGCGCTACATTTAAGATGTTTGGACCAGAGAGGATTGTACTGATCAGTGACTCTATGATGGCTACTGGAATGGAGAACGGAACCTACCAGCTGGGTGGACAGGAAGTAACGATGAAGGACTGTAAGGCAACTTTGAAGGACGGTACGATTGCCGGTTCTGCTACGAACCTGTATGATTGTATGCGCAAGGCTGTTTCTTTTGGTGTTCCCCTTGAAGAAGCGATTTTTGCAGCAACACGAAATCCGGCAAAGAGTATTGGTATTTATGATGAAGTTGGTTCCCTTTCTGTTGGAAAGAAAGCGGATATTCTTCTTGTAACAGATGATCTGGAGCTGAGAGAAGTGCTATGACAGAACTTTTTTGCGGAAAATTTTTTCCACTATGTAACGAGAGATAAAGAGGGAATATGAATGGATAGAAGGGTTTTGCGCGAAAGAATGCGCAGGAAACAGCGCCAGATAAGACGAAGGAAGATCATTAAGCTGGTTACCTATGTTGTGGCAATGGTGCTGGCTGTGATTTTTGTAATAAGAGGAGTGATTTTTCCAATCGTAAGTCGTGTGGGAGGAAAGAGTACTGGAAAATCACAGAGCGTGCAGGCGGATGCAGGTGACGGAGCTGCTTCGAATGCGGATTCCAATTCTACAGATGCTCTGAGACAGCCTCTGAAAGGACAGAGCGATGTGACCAAGGTTTCTTCACTGACTCCAGGCTGGCATGAGGATTCCAGCGGACGCTGGTATCAGAATGCAGATGGTACATATTATACCAATGGTTTTGCAGAGATTGACGGAGTGAAATATGCATTTGATTCCAATGGATACATGCAGACCGGCTGGGTGACCAAGGGGGTAAACGATTATTATTTTAATGAGGATGGTTCTTACAATGCTGAGAAGAAACGCCCTTTGATCGCACTTACCTTTGATGATGGTCCGGGACAGTATACAGACAAGCTTCTGGACTGTCTGGAGGAGAACAATGCACATGCTACCTTCTTTATGTTGGGACAGCTGGTTGGACAGTATCCGGACGAAGTGAAGAGAATGGTGGAACTTGGCTGTGAGATCGGAAACCATTCCTGGGATCATCAGGATATGCTGAATCTGAGTATTGATGATGTTATAAAGGAATTCGGCGATACCGATCAGGCATTGATTGATGCCTGTGGACAGGAGTCCACGGTAATTCGTCCGCCTTATGGAGACTGCAATGATGAAATTATTTCGGCAGTTGGGAAACCTTTTATTTTGTGGTCTATTGACAGTCTGGACTGGAAATATCTGGATGCAGATCTGGATTACAATGGCATTATGAATGACAGCAATCTGGGAGACGGAGCCGTTATTCTGATGCATGATATTCATGGTCCTTCAGTTGATGCGGCACTCAGACTGATTCCAGATCTTATTGCACAGGGATATAAACTGGTAACGGTAAGTGAGATGGCAGCGGCGAAGAATGTTACCCTTCAGCCAGCAAAATATGCAGAGTTCTGGCAGAGCGCCCTTGATGCAGGTTATGTGCCTGGATATAATGGAAATGGCTCTTCTGAGGACTCTTCCACAGATGGAACTTCTGATGGCAGTTCAGATGACCGCAGTAATGGAGATGAGAGCGACTTCAGTGATGGTTCCGGTGATGGAAGCGACGGCAGTGAAAGTGACGGATACACAGACGGCAGTGAGAATAGCGAAGGGGATTTTAGCAGCGACTCAGGCGAATAACGGAGAAAATAAGAGGCTCTAGAGCCTGTCTGGCATATGTGTTAAGCTTCGGGACTTCCGGAAATCGCAGATGCTGTATAGTGTGAATGATAGTATACGCTTGTACTTATGAGAAAAATGTCAAAGTACAGGCGTATTTTTTTACAGTAAAAATGAATTTTGATGTAGATTTTTTATGAATAATAGACAAGTTTTTGGTGGCATGGAGGAAAAGAGTATGCTATAATGTGCATAAGAATTTGAAAGTTTAGGGAGGTAACTTTCTGATGGGAGAGAAATTACAGTTTACAGAGCTTGACCAGTATCTCTTTGGTCAGGGAACCCATTATGATATTTACAGAAAGCTTGGCGCACATCCTGTGAAACAAGGGAAAAAAGAAGGTGTTTATTTTGCAGTATGGGCACCTAATGCGCAAGCTGTTTCTGTAATTGGAGAGTTTAATAACTGGAATGAACAGGCTGCTCCAATGAAAAAGGCAGGTCCGATCGGTGTATTTGAGACATTTGTCCCTGGAGCGAAGATTGGACAGCTGTATAAGTTTTTTATTGTAGGAATGAACGGGGAGCATATTTATAAAGCTGACCCTTATGCAAATGAGGCAGAATTAAGACCGGGAACGGCATCCAGAATCACGGATATCGGGGATTACAAATGGAAAGATACCACCTGGATGAAGAATCGTCAGAAATTTGACGAGACTAAGGATGCCATGGCGATCTATGAGGTACATCCTGGCTCCTGGATGAAGCATCCGGCTACAGAGGAGAATGAGAAAGGCTTTTTCAATTACAGGGAACTGGCGGTGAAGCTTGCCCAGTATGTGAAGGATATGGGCTATACACATGTGGAGCTGATGGGGATTGCAGAGCATCCCTTTGACGGTTCCTGGGGATATCAGGTCACCGGTTATTATGCGCCTACTTCCCGCTATGGAACACCCCAGGATTTCAAATATCTGGTAGATTATCTTCACAGACAGAAAATCGGGGTTATTCTGGACTGGGTGCCGGCACATTTTCCCAAGGATGCCCATGGACTGGCGAATTTTGACGGAACTGCAGTTTATGAGCATGCAGATCCCAGACAGGGAGAGCATCCGGACTGGGGAACCAAGATCTACAATTATGGCAGACCGGAGGTAAAGAACTTCCTGATCGCAAATGCTCTGTTCTGGATCGAGGAGTGTCATGTGGACGGTCTTCGTGTGGATGCCGTTGCATCCATGCTGTATCTGGATTATGGAAAGAATGATGGTCAGTGGGTAGCCAATAAATATGGCGGAAATCAGAATCTGGAAGCAATTGAGTTTTTTAAGCATCTGAATACAGTGGTTCTTGGAAGAAACCATGGTACTGTGATGATTGCAGAGGAGTCTACCGCATGGCCGAAGGTTACAGGTAAGGCAGAGGATGACGGCCTTGGATTTTCCCTGAAATGGAACATGGGCTGGATGAATGACTTCCTGGAATATATGAAGCTGGACCCCTATTTCCGTAAGTTTAACCATAATAAGATGACTTTCTCCATGACATATGCTTACAGTGAGAAATATGTGTTAGTAATCTCCCATGATGAGGTGGTTCATCTGAAGAAGTCTATGCTGGAGAAAATGCCAGGTGAGCTAGATGATAAGTTTAAGAATCTGAAGGCTGCTTATACATTTATGTTCTGCCATCCGGGCAAGAAGCTTTTATTTATGGGGCAGGAATTCGGTCAACTTCGAGAGTGGAGCGAGGAGAGAGAACTTGACTGGTTCCTTCTTGGGGAAGAGAAGCATCGGGATTTGAAGGATTTTGTGCAGACATTGCTGAGGATGTATCGCAAATATCCTGCGCTCTATGGAACGGATACGGATCCGTCTGGCTTTGAGTGGATCAATGCAGATGACGGGGACAGAAGTATTTACAGCTTTGTAAGGAAATCCCCTACAAAAAGAAATAACCTTCTGGTAGTATGCAATTTCACTCCTGTAGAACGTCCGGATTACCGTGTTGGTGTGCCGAAGAAGAAACAATACACACTGGTTCTGGATGAAAACGGACAGACTGCGAAAAAGGTATTTAAGGCAGAAAAGCAGGATTGTGACAATCGTCCGTTCTCCTTTGCTTATCCGCTGCCAGCTTACGGGGTTGCTGTGTTCCAGTATTAGAAGCTGCCAAATTCCGCAAGGAACAATTCTCACAGACAATTTTCAGATTGCTGTGATAATTTAGTATTAAAAATACCCAAAGAATGGGGCAAATTCGGGTTTTGTTTGTGACTGTTGGGGATTTTTTTCCAGAAGGTGAAAAACCTGTTGCTATTTGGAAAAAGTTGAGATATAATGAGCCCGAACAAAAAGAAATGGAAAAAGTTGTACATGTTGAAAGGAGAATATTGACATGAAGGTATCTAATATTAAAGACATTCAGAAATTTTTTGATGTAGTAGACAGCTGCGCTGGTAAAGTAGAGCTTGTAACTGGCGAAGGTGACAGACTGAACCTGAAATCTAAATTATCACAGTATGTATCTCTTGCAAACATCTTCTCTAACGGTGAGATTCCGGAGCTTGAGATCGTTGCATATGAGAAAGAAGACATTGATAAGCTTATGCACTTCATGATCAACGGCTGATTTGCATAAAACTGTGAAATTGGGATAAATATATTAGGGGATGTGACTTGGTCATGTCCCCTTTTTCTGGCATAATAGAAAGGGGAATACAAAATGGTAAAGATTGACATTATCTCCGGTTTCCTTGGAGCTGGTAAGACAACTCTTATTAAGAAACTGCTGAAAGAAGCATTTGAAGGTGAGCAGGTAGTTTTGATCGAGAATGAGTTCGGTGAGATTGGTATTGACGGGGGATTCCTGAAAGATGCCGGAATCGAGATCCGTGAGATGAACTCCGGATGTATCTGCTGTTCTCTGGTTGGAGATTTTGGTGCTTCCCTGAAGGAAGTTGTAGAGAAGTATCATCCGGACCGTATCCTGATCGAGCCATCAGGTGTTGGTAAGCTTTCCGACGTTATCAAGGCTGTACAGGGTGTGGAAGAGGATGTTGATATTCAGCTGAACAGCTACACTACAGTTGTTGATGCCAAGAAATGCAAAATGTATATGAGAAACTTCGGCGAGTTCTTTGACAATCAGGTTCAGTATGCAGGCGCGATTATCATGAGCCGTACCGATATTGTAGACGAGAAGAAAGCAATGGAGTCTATGGAGCTTCTTCGTTCTATCAATGAGAAGGCAGCTATTATTACCACTCCGATTGAGAAGCTGGATGGAAAGAAAATCCTGGAGGTTATGGAGCATCCGGTATCTCTGGCGGATGAGCTGCTGAAAGAGGAGCATGAGCATCATCATCATGCCCATGATGATGAGTGCGGTTGCGGACATGACCATGATCACGAGCATCATCATCACGACCATGATGATGAGTGCGGCTGCGGACATGACCACGATCACGAGCATCATCACGACCATGATGATGAGTGCGGCTGCGGACATGACCACGATCATGAGCATCATCACCATCATGACCATGATGATGAATGTGGCTGCGGACATGACCACGATCACGAGCATCATCATCACGACCATGACGAGTGCGGCTGCGGACATGACCACGATCATGAGCATCATCATCACGACCATGATGACGAATGTGGCTGCGGACATCATCATGATCATCACCATCATCACGCAGACGAAGTATTTACCAGCTGGGGACGTGAGACTATTAAGAAGTTTACAAGAGAAGGGCTTGAGAAAATGCTGGAGAGCCTTTCCGCTTCTG
Organism: Ruminococcus sp. RTP21358st1_G6_RTP21358_211008; assembly: GCF_040908885.1. Taxonomy (NCBI): domain Bacteria; kingdom Bacillati; phylum Bacillota; class Clostridia; order Eubacteriales; family Oscillospiraceae; genus Ruminococcus; species Ruminococcus sp. RTP21358st1_G6_RTP21358_211008. The sequence goes on along the minus strand of NZ_JBDGDM010000005.1, from coordinate 23,615 downwards.
AAGAGTATGGCGTGATCCTTCGTGCTAAGGGAATGCTTCCGGCAGAGGACGGAACATGGATCTACTTCGATATGGTTCCGGAAGAAACTGAGATCCGTGAAGGTTCACCGGAGTACACCGGACGTCTTTGCGTAATTGGTTCCAAGTTAAATGAAGAGAAACTGGCCAAGCTGTTCGGCGTAGCTTAATGCTTGACATATAAACGGATAAAAGGCTTTTTGTAAGCTTGTTTGTTGCTGTTTATAAGCGATATATGCGAACGTACTGCTTTTAATTAAGAAAAATACAGGGAGGTTTCTGTAAATGGATGAAATTACAGTACCGATTTATCTCATAACCGGCTTCCTGGAAAGCGGCAAGACCTCTTTCCTTAGCTTTACCCTCCAGCAGGATTACTTCCGTACAGAGGGAAAGACACTTCTCATTCTCTGCGAAGAGGGAGAGGAAGAGTACGATGAAGAGGCTCTTGCAAAAGATAATGTTGTAGTTGAGGTTATTGAGAAAGAAGAAGATTTTACACCGGAGCGCCTTCAGGCACTGGATATTATCCATCAGCCGGAGCGTGTGGTTATGGAATATAATGGAATGTGGCTGGTAAGCAAATTTGAGGAGATGAAGCTCCCGGCAGGCTGGGGAATTGAACAGCACATTACCTGTGTAGATGCAAGCACATTCCAGGTATATATGCAGAATATGAAATCCATTTTTATGGATATGGTTCGTAATGCGGATATGGTTGTGTTTAACCGCAGCAAGAAAGAATATCCTCTTGCAAACTTCCGCAGAAGCATTAAGGTTGTAAACCCAAGTGCAGAGGTTATTTTTGAGGACGAAGAAGGCGAGATGACGGATATTTTCGCAGATCAGATGCCATTTGACCTGGATGCAGAGATTGTAGATATTCCGCCTGAAGATTACGGAATCTGGTTTGTAGATGCTATGGATCATCCGGATCGCTATGTGGGAAAAACTCTTCGCTTTAAGGCTCGTGCAAGACGTCCGAGAGGTATGGGCAGCAAGTTCTTCATTCCGGGACGTACTGCCATGACCTGCTGTGCAGATGATACTTCATTTCTGGGATATATCTGTAAGAGTGCATATGCACCGAAGCTGAAGCCCGGCGAGTGGGTTGAGGTGACTGCCAAGGTTGCCTTTGAAAACCGTTCTGAGTACCAGGGCGAGGGAATTGTTCTTTATGCAGAGAATGTGACCCCGTGCGAACCTCTGGCTGATGAGATGGTTTATTTCAACTAATTTGATGATACCAATGTCAAAAGGTCAAAAAGCTGTTCGTGCTTGCACGATAAGGCTTTTGAACTTGGGACACGCCAAATATGAGAAAGTAGCGATTTACGCAGTAAATCAGCGGATTTCGAATATTTGGAGGATTGCGGGAGCAGCGTAGCTGCGTAGCAATCCGGGTATCAAATGAGTGTCAAAAGACCTTTTGACACTCATATCATTCGATAATAAATGAAAGTCATCTGTTTTATGCTATTGGCTAAGCAGGTTGCGGCAGTGATTACGGGGCTGTGGCTGACCAGAGCTTTGGAATTGCTGTGGAGGACTTTCGTAGTAGAATAAGGAAAATAAGATTATGTATTTAGTTGTTGGACTGGGAAACCCCGGGAAGCAGTATGAGGCGACCCGCCACAATATGGGTTTTGATACGATCGATGTGCTTGTGGAACGTCATAAGATTCCGCAGGGCGGCGTAAAATTTAATGCTATGTACGGTTCCGGATTCATCGGAGGAGAGAAGGTAATCTTTATGAAACCTTTGTCCTTTATGAATTTAAGCGGTGGTCCGGTACAGGAGATGGCTGCTTATTTCAAAATCGATCCGGAGAGTGAGTTGATCATTATTCAGGACGATATTGATCTGGAGCCGGGACAGCTTCGTATCCGGAAGCAGGGCAGTGCAGGCGGCCATAATGGTCTGAAGGACATTATTGGCAGACTTGGCACACAGAAATTCATGCGTGTAAAAATTGGTGTAGGAGCCAAACCAAAAGGATGGGATCTGGCAGACCATGTGCTTGGCCGTTTTTCATCCGGGGACCGCAAGCTCGTGGATGAAGCAATTGAGTTTGCAGCAGACGCTGTAGAAAAAATAATAACAGATGGTCCGGATGCGGCGATGAATGAATACAACCGAAAGAGGGTTACTGAGTAACAAAGGAAGTCCAGCAACAAGCTGGGCTTCTTTTGCCCCTGGAGCGTCCCCCAAAAGCTTTGTGAAAATTATGACGTGCAGATAGCTTGCAGGAATGGTTTCATGTTTTGGGTGGGCTCTGAGGTGCGGCTTTTGAGAAAAGGAGGAAAGCCATGCTTTCATTTACCCAGCCCCTGAAGGGGATGGCAGAATTTGAAGAAATAGAGAAAAGCCTTGAGAAAAATCAGGGCATTGTGCAGATCACAGGCTGCCTGGAATCCCAGAAGGCACATCTGATCCATGGGCTTTCCGGCAAAACACCTATGCGCCTTGTGATCGCAGGAGATGAGCGCCAGGCTAAGGAAATCTTCGAGGACGTGCGCTTTTATGACAAAAATACCATGTTTTACCCGGCGAAGGATCTTCTCTTTTTCCAGGCAGATATTCAGGGAAATCTGTTGATCCGCCAGAGAATGTGTGTGATAAAGGCACTTCTGGAGCAGAAGGAACTGACTGTGGTTACCAGCATTGACGGCTGTATGGACTATCTGATGCCCCTGGAAGAAATTGGGAAAAAGGTGCTTCATTTCTATTCTGACAGCGTGATCAACATGGATGTGCTGAAAAATACCCTTGTGCAGCTTGGATATGAACGCGTAGGACAGGTGGAAATGCCGGGACAGTTTTCTGTGCGCGGTGGTATAGTAGATATTTATTCCCTTACAGAAGAGAATCCATGGAGAATTGAGCTGTGGGGAGATGAAGTGGATTCTATCCGAAGCTTTGACGCAGAGAGTCAGCGCTCTCTGGAAAATCTGGATGAGATTGCTATTTATCCGGCTGTGGAGTGGAATGATGGCAAAAAGATGGTATCTTTTGTGGATTATTTTCCCAGGGAAAAAATGCTTCTGTTTCTGGACGAACCCAACCGTATTCTGGAAAACGGACTGGGCGTAGAGGAAGAGTATGCCGCCAGCCGCACACATCGTGAAGAAAAAGGGGAAAAGAACCTTCCGGTTCAGTGGCTTTGTGAATTTTCCAAGGTTCAGAAAGAACTGAATAAGCTTCGTGCAGTGTCGTTGTCGGCATTGGAGCCAAGAGGCGTGGAGTGGAATTTTTCCTCGGAGAAATACAATCTGACGGTGCAGAGTGTAACTTCTTATAACAGCAGCTTTGAGCTTCTGGCGGAGGATCTGAAAAAGTATAAGAAAAAAGGCTATCAGATTGCCTTGCTTTCCGGTTCCAGGACAAGGGCGGAGCGTCTGGCGAAGGATTTGCAGGAGCATGAGCTGAATGCTTTTTACGGTTCAGATTATGACCGTGTGATCAATCCAGGGGAAATTATGGTCCTCTATGGACACGCCCGGAAAGGCTTTGAGTATCCACTGATCAAATTTGCGGTGATCACAGAGTCCGATATTTTCGGTCAGGAGCAGAAAAAAAAGAAAAAGAAAAAAATCTACAACGGCAAGCGAATCCAGGATTTTGCAGAGCTGTCTATCGGGGATTATGTGGTCCATGAAAAGCATGGACTGGGAATTTACCGTGGAATTGAAAAAGTTGAAGTAGATAAGGTCTTAAAAGACTATATCAAGATTGAATACCGTGACGGAAGCAATCTGTATATTCTGGCGACGCAGCTGGATGCGCTGCAGAAATATTCCGGCGCAGATACAGCCAGGGCACCGAAGCTGAACAAGCTGGGAACCCAGGAGTGGAATCGCACGAAGTCCAAGGTAAAGGGCGCTGTCAAAAATATCGCCAAAGAGCTGGTGGAGCTTTACGCTGTGCGTCAGGAAAAAGAGGGGTATGTGTGTGGCCCGGATACAGTGTGGCAAAAGGAATTTGAGGAAATGTTCCCATATGAGGAGACAGAGGATCAGCTGAACGCCATTGAGGATACCAAGCGGGATATGGAGAGCACCAAGATCATGGATCGTCTGGTGTGCGGAGATGTTGGATATGGTAAGACGGAGGTTGCTCTTCGCGCAGCGTTTAAAGAGGTGCAAGAGAGCCGGCAGGTTGTTTACCTTGCACCAACTACCATTTTGGCGCAGCAGGTGTACAACACCTTTGTCCAGAGAATGAAGGAGTTTCCGGTGCGCGTGGATCTGCTTTGCCGATTCCGTACACCTGCCCAGCAGAAAAAGACTTTGCAGGATCTGAAAAAAGGACAGGTAGACGTTGTGATCGGTACCCACAGAGTTCTTTCCAAGGATGTGGAGTATAAGAATCTGGGGCTTCTGATCGTTGACGAGGAACAGCGTTTCGGCGTTACTCACAAGGAGAAAATCAAGCAGCTGAAAAAGGATATTGATGTTCTGACTCTGACTGCGACACCCATTCCACGAACCCTTCATATGAGTATGATCGGAATCCGTGACATGAGTGTGCTGGAGGAGCCGCCTATGGATCGTATGCCGATCCAGACTTATGTGATGGAGTATGATGAGGAGACTGTCAGGGAAGCTATCGGAAGAGAACTGCGAAGAGGCGGCCAGGTTTATTATGTTTATAACCGGGTTACAGATATTGATGAGGTTGCCCTGCGGATTTCCAAGCTGGTGCCGGACGCAAGGGTGGATTTTGCCCATGGACAGATGAGCGAGAGAGAACTGGAACGGGTTATGTATGACTTTATCAATGGGGACATTGATGTGCTGGTTTCCACTACTATTATCGAGACAGGACTGGATATTTCCAATGTAAATACCATGATCATCCATGATTCTGACAAGTATGGGCTTTCCCAGCTTTATCAGCTGCGAGGCAGGATCGGACGTTCCAACAGGACAGCGTATGCGTTTCTGATGTACCGAAGGAACACCATGCTTCGGGAAGTGGCGGAAAAACGACTTTCTGCTATCCGTGAGTTTACAGATCTGGGAAGCGGATTTAAGATCGCCATGCGTGATCTGGAGCTTCGAGGGGCTGGAAATCTGCTGGGAGCACAGCAGCATGGGCATATGAACGCAGTGGGCTATGATCTTTACTGTAAAATGCTTAGCGAGGCGGTCAAGGAGGCAAAGGGTATTCATACCATGGAAGACTTCGAGACTACCATTGACCTGAATATGGATGCTTTTATCCCGGACACCTACATCAGCAATGAATTCCAGAAACTGGATATTTATAAGCGCATTGCAGGGATTGAGTCCCAGCAGGAGTATGATGATATGCTGGAAGAGCTGATCGACCGGTTTGGGGAGCCGCCGAAAGCAGTGCTGAATCTGCTGGCTATTGCAAGACTGAAAGCACTGGCACATCAGGGCTACATTACGGAAATCAAGCAGATGCAGCGTGAGATCAGGATCACCCTTTACGAAAATGCACATCTGAACCCGGAAGGAATTCCGCCGCTGGTTGCCAAGTACCGCAGACAGCTGCAGTTTAAACCGGATAAAGAACCGAAGTTCCTGTTTGCACCGGTGGGGGATATTGTGCAGGCGCTGACGGTGTTTGCAAAGGAACTGATGGAATTGGTGGAAGAGGAAGGAAAGAGCGAAAAGTAGTAGACGGCTGGGCTGTTGAATGCTTTCGGATATTTTGATTTAAAGTAGGTTTTGGGTGGGGAAGATCCGATGGAAATTCGCGAAAATTGTGTGAATTCTATCAGATTTTCCCCTTTCTACTTGCCCTCATGGGAAAAAAGTTTTATACTCTTATTAGCGTGTCCGCATTGGGAAATCATGCCGGCTGTGCGTGGTGACTAAGCGGCACATCAGTGAAAGGGTAATTGGTGATCAATATGAAGAAAATCGTGAAGAACACAACCGTAGTGGCATTAAGTGGCGTAATGGCAATTGGAATGCTTTCCGGATGTGGAAGTAAGTCTATAGATGGAGAGAAAACCGTTGCGACTGTAGATGGCACAGACATTCCTATGGGTGTTGTAAGTCTGTATGCACGTGAGTCACAGGCACAGACCGTTGCCATGTATAAGAGCTTTATGGGAAGTGCAGGAAATATCTGGAGCCAGGTAGTAGATGAGGATGCTGGTACTACGTACGGTGAGCAGGCTGTAGGACAGTTCCTGGAGCAGGTTGAGCTGATGTACATCATGAAGGAGAAGGCAGCAGACTATGGCGTTGAGGTTACTTCTGATGATGAGACTGCTATTGCAGATGCAGCAGCACAGTTTATGCAGGACAATGACGAGGACACTCTGAAGGAGCTTGCTGTTTCCGAAGATCAGGTTAAGACTCTTCTGGAGCTTGAGACTTATCGTCAGAGAATTTACGATCCGATCCGCAACGAGGCTGAGGTTAACATAACGGATGAGGAGGCACAGCAGTCTTCTTTCAGCTATGTAAGTATTTCCATCAGTGGAGATGACCTTACCGATGATGATATTGCTACCCGCAAGGAGCAGGCACAGGAGATCCTGGATAAGATGAAAGAGGATCCGACAGCAGACATGGGCGAGACAGCCAAGGCTGTTGATGATACTTACAGCGGACTGACCGGAACTATTTTCACAAATGACAGTGATGATGAGGATATTTCCAATTCTTATGATGACGCTGTTGTAGAAGCGCTGAGAACTCTGAAGGATGGAGAGGTTTACGACGAGCTGGTTGAGACTGATAGCAGCGTATATGTACTTCGGATGGACAAAGTAAAAGACGAGGATGCAACCGCTTCCAAGAAAGAGTCCCTTGAGAACACCAAGCGCAGCGAATACTATTCCGAGACAACTCAGAAATGGCTGGATGATGCTGATATTACTGTAAATGATAAGGTGCTTTCTACTTTGACAATTACAGATGAGCACAGCTTTACAATTAAGGAGACTACAGCGGATACAAGTGAAGATGCAGCAGCTGATACAACAGATGCTACCGAGGATACTACTTCTGAGGATGCCGAGGCAGCAGATGAGGACGAGGATGCTGATACTGTTGAGACAGATGCTGCAAAGAGCGACAGCGCAGAGGAAGCTGATACCACAGACAGCGCTGACAGTACAGACGAGACTGCAGAAGAGGACAGTGCAGACAGCAAGGCCGAGGACAGCAGCGAGAGCGCTGATTCTGAGGAGAACGCAGAGGATACTGCAGAAGAGACAACTGAGGAGAACTAAAAGTGAGATAAAGATCGAAACTTGTTGTATCGTATGTATTGCAAAATGTTTTCTGAAAGAATTGAGATTATATAAAGTGGAGAAAATGATAAAAGAGCCTGCCTGGGGTGATTCGGGCGGGCCCTTTGTCTATACAAAGTAAAATACTTATGAAAAAAGCTTTTCGCTACAAAGTAAGGTTTCAGAAAATGCAGGTACAGCAGATTGAACATGTGGATAACAATTACACAGGGGGACAACATGAAAAAGATACTTCTTATTGCAACCGGGGGAACCATTGCTTCCAAATATACAGCAGAGGGGCTGGCACCGCAGATTTCCGCAGATGAGCTGTTGGAATATATTCCTGAAGCCCGGGAATTCTGCACCATTGATACCGTTCAGCCTTTTGCCCTGGACAGTACCAATGTGTGTGCAGACCATTGGCTGAAGCTGGCCAGACTGATCGAATCCAAATATGAATTTTATGATGGCTTTGTGCTTTGCCATGGAACGGACACTATGGCATATACAGCTGCTGCTTTGTCTTATCTGATCCAGAATAACCGCAGACCTATCGTGATTACCGGTGCCCAGAAACCTATTGACCTGGCAATTACAGATGCACGTTCCAATCTTCTGGACAGTCTCCGCTTTGCCTCTCACGACCGCGTTCATGGAATTTCCATTGTGTTTGGGGGAAAAGTGATCGCAGGAACCAGAGCAAAGAAGGAATTTTCCAAAAGTTACAATGCCTTTTCCAGTATTAATTATCCGGATATTGCATCCATTCACGATCAGAAGATTATTTTTTATATTGATGACAAAGACCAGTCCACCAAGCCACTGGTGTTTTATCATGAGATGAATCAGAAGATTTTTCTGCTCAAATTGATTCCGGGGATTGACGGGAAAGTATTGGATGCTCTTTTTCCCTCTTATTCCGGACTGATCATTGAATCCTTCGGCGTAGGCGGTCTGCCTCATTACGAAAATGATAATTTTATAGATGCGATCGCGCATTGGATTGAAGCTGGCAAGCCTGTGTGCATGGCGACCCAGGTTACCCATGAGGGAAGCGACATGGAAGTTTATCAGGTTGGAAAGGTCATCAAGGAACGGTTCCCGGTGCTGGAGTCGTATGATATGACGCTGGAGGCGTCTGTGACGAAAATGATGTGGGCGCTGGGACAGACACGGGATATGGAGAAGTTTAAGGAGTTATTTTATACGACCATTAATCATGATTTATTGTTTCTGTAAGTAAGTCTTGAAATTTTCTGGAGTGTTAAGCTAAAATAAAAAAGCTGAAATTATGGAGCTGATAATACTTTCAGAGAATCTTTATGGATGGAGCGCAAGGCAACAGACTCAATTCATATCAGAGATGGGATATCGGTTTTGAAAACATATTTTCTGGAATACTGGAGGACATATATAAATGAACAAAAAAGAAATTTCTGAAATCAAGAAACAGCTGACACCAGCCAATTGCAACATTACCAGAATTTGTGGATGCTATGTGGATGCTGAAAAGAATAAAAAAACAGAACTGAAAGAAGCGTTCCTTTCCCTCTCCGAGGAAGAAATGTTCAAATATTTTGAAATATTCAAGAAAACCCTTTCTGGTACTCTTGGAAAGAACCTGATGAATATGGAATTCCCTCTGGCAGAGGAAAAAGAGGGTGGCAAACACGAATTCCTCATGAAGCTCCGCGCCAGTAAACTGAAGGATGACGCTTTAATTGAGAGCTTTTATGACAAAATTATCGAAAATTACGATTATCCGGAAAATTACTACATAATCCTGGTACACGCTGTGTACGATATCCCGGGAAGAACTTCAGATGGAATCGATATGGATGATGCTTCTGAAGAGATTTATGAGCACCTTCTTTGCAGTATCTGTCCGGTGAAGCTGTCTAAGGCAGGTCTTTGCTACAATGCGGAGGCAAATCTGATCCAGGACCGTATCCGTGACTGGATCGTGGAAATGCCAGAGAACGGCTTCCTTTTCCCGTTATTTAATGACAGAAGCACAGACATCCACGGCATGCTCTACTATTCTAAGAATGCAGAGCAGCTTCACGATATTTTTGTGGATGAAGTGTTTGGCTGTACTGCTCCGCTTTCCGCAGGCGGACAGCGTGATTCCTTCAATATGCTTGTAGAGGAAACCCTTGGGGACGACTGTCAGTATGACACCGTTATAGGAATCCATGAGAAGTTGAATGAGATCATCGAAGCCCAGAAAGATTCTCCAGACCCGGTTGTGCTCACCCAGTCTGAGGTGAAACGTCTCTTTGAGGACTGTGGTGTAGAAGACGAAAAACTGGAAACCTTTGATAACCAGTATGAGGCTGTTGCTGGGGAAAAAGCCACCATGGTAGCGTCCAACATCACCAACACTCGTAAGTTCGAGATCAAAACGCCGGATGTAGTGATCCATGTAGAACCAGATAAAGTGGAACTGGTGGAGACCAGGATCATTGACGGCCGCAAGTGTCTGGTGATTCCTATGGAAGACGTAGAGATCAACGGAATCCGTGTGCGGATGGGTGGGGAGAACGGTGAGGAATCCGAGGAAGAGTTTGAGTAATATTCTTGGTTGTGATAAAATTTTTTTGCCGGATATGAAGTATAAAAGGCTTGTTGTAAAAGAAATAGTTGTAAAACAAATAGTTTTAAAACAGGAAGGATGCAATTCTTGGCGAGTTGCATCCTTCCTGTTTTTGCCTGGATGAGGGTTTCACAATTTGGGAATGTAAATTGTGGGAATGATTTTGGGGCGTAGTCTGGAATTAAGAATATCAGAAGTAAAACCTAAACAATTCTACAATTGTAGAAAAAAGTGATTGACATTTAACTTCTACAGATGTAGTATATAACCAACTTCTACAAAAGTAGAAAATGAAAGGGGATTTTACCATGAAAATAAAAATGGTTAAAATGATAGCACTTATGGCGGCGGTGACATTAAGTGGTTGTTCAGCTGGAACTTTAGAAAATACCGGAAATTCCGCCTCTAATTCTGCTGCAAATATGGTATCTTCAAATAAAAAGGCTTCTTCATCCACGAAGGGATCAAATACTGCAAGTTCCACTGGTACGGCAAGTAATACTACAAGTGGTGCAGCAGGTAATACCGCAAATAGCACAGCAAGTAATACCACAGCTGGCACAGCAGGTAATGCCACAGCTGGCGCAGCAGGTAATACCACAGCTGGCACAGCAGGTAATACCACAGCTAGTACAGCAGGTAATGCCACAGGTGGTGCAGCAGGGAATACCACAGCCAGTACAGCAGGGAATGCCACAGCTGGTACGACAAGTAATACCACAACTGCCACAACAGATGCTACATCCGATATTCTTTCCACCACAACAATCACCCTGTATGATAGTGATGGAAATACAGTTTCTGTGGAAAGAACAATTTACAAAAATTATGACTGCGAATATGTAGATGCTGATGGTATGGAATACAGCACCGATGATGATGTCTATTTTACAGATGAAAATGGAAAGACCTATCAGTCCTTAAATGACAGTACCCATTATTTTGGTGCCGAGTTAGAGCAGCATGTATTACAGGATGCCAATGGAAACAGTGTGACAGTTACAGAAACAACTAATGGAGATTATTACTATATGGATGATAATGGCACTGGTTATATTGACAACGGCGACGGAAGCTGGAGTGATGAGAACGGCAATAGTTATACAGAATAAGAGGAGGGATGCGGCTGAAAGCTTTTTTCAAAAAGGTGTCAGGCTGTATACCATTCTCGGACTGTAGAAATGTGGTGTTTGGCTTTTTTAGTCAGACACCTTTTTTCGTATTAAAGACTGGCAAAAATCCTCAGTGGAATAAATCGCAGTGCTGTGTTAATATAGAAGAAAATTGTTATTGTTCATTGGTAACGCAAAATCGCAGAAAGGACGGCTGGCTTATGGGAATCTACCTGAATCCGGGGAATAATAAATTCAAAAGAGCGGTGAATTCGGATATTTACGTGGATAAAACAGGATTAATAAAATATACAAATAGTATTGTCGATACGCTGCAGTCCTGTGTATGTGTCAGCAGACCAAGGCGTTTTGGAAAGTCTATGGCAGCAGATATGCTTACGGCTTATTACAGTAAGGGCTGTGATTCCAGAGAACTCTTTTCCAGTTTGGAAATTGCCAAGGATGAAAACTTTGAGGAACATTTGAATAAATACGATACCATTTTTCTGAATATGCAGGAATTTTTGAGCAGAAGTTCAAATGTGAAGGAATTGTTGGAGAGAGTAGAAGGCAAAGTAATCCGCGAATTGAAGAAACAGTACCCTGATGTGGAATTATATGACGAAAATGATCTGGCGGAAACTATGCAGGATATTTTTGCAGAAAGTGAGTGCCCTTTTATAGTTATCATTGACGAGTGGGATTGTATTTTCCGGGAGTTCAAACATGATAAGGCTGCGCAGGAGATTTACCTTGATTTTCTGCGTGATCTGCTTAAGGATAAAGAATACATTTATCTTGCCTATATGACGGGAATTTTGCCAATAAAGAAATACGGAACCCACAGTGCACTGAATATGTTCGATGAATTTTCCATGATTGATCCAGGCCCATTGGCTGAATATGTAGGTTTTACAGAAAAAGAAGTAGAAGCACTTTGCCAGAAGTATCAGATGGATATTAATGAGATCAAAAACTGGTATGATGGTTATTCTTTTGAAGAAGTGGAATCTGTATACAGCCCGAAGTCGGTTGTGAGCTGCATGCGCCTAGGAAAACTGGGAAATTATTGGAATCAGACAGAGACTTTTGAGGCATTGCAGATTTATATTGATATGAATTTTGAAGGACTCCGGGATGATGTTCTGAGAATGATTGCAGGAGAAGCAGTACCAGTAAATACAGGAATTTTTACCAACGATATGATAACTTTCAGAATTAAAGATGATGTGTTGACATTGTTGATTCATTTGGGGTATCTGGGGTATCATTATGCAGAAAAGACTGTTTTCATTCCAAATAATGATATTCGCTTAAAATTTATCTGTGCATTTTTAGATATATATGTAAAAGCTAGTTTGAAAATACAATACAGAAAAGAGGAATCCATATGACTCTGGCACAACTTCGTTACGCGATTACGGTGGCAAATTCCAATTCCATGAATGAAGCTGCCCGGAATCTTTTTATATCACAGCCCAGTTTATCCTCAGCAATCCGTGAACTGGAGGAGGAAATCGGAGTAGAGCTTTTTCGCAGGACCAACCGTGGAATTTCCGTCACCCCAGAGGGAGAGGAATTCCTGGGCTACGCCCGCCAGGTGGTAGAGCAATACGAACTGATCGAATCCAAATACGTTTCCAAAGAACATACCAAGAAGAAATTCAGTGTTTCCATGCAGCACTACACCTTCGCAGTAAATGCCTTCGTGGAAATGGTGAAGCAGTTCGGAATGGACGAATACGAATTCGCTGTCCACGAAACCCGCACCTACGACATCATCACCGACGTAAAAGATTTCAAAAGCGAGATCGGCATCCTTTACCTGAACGACTTCAACCACAAAGTCCTGGAGAAACTTTTCCATGAGTTCAATCTGGAATTCCACCCAATCCTGGAATGCAGCATCTATGTCTACATGTGGAAAGGCCATCCCCTTGCTGACCGCGACCTGATCACCCTGGAAGACCTCCGCGAATACCCTTGCCTCTCCTTCGAGCAAGGCACCTACAACTCCTTCTACTTCGCCGAAGAAGTCCTGAGCACCTACGAATACAAACGCCTCATCAAAGCCAATGACCGAGCCACTCTCCTGAACCTGATGGTGGGTCTCAACGGCTACACTCTCTGCTCCGGAATCATCTGCGAAGAACTAAACGGCTCCGACTACTGCGCCGTGAAGCTAGACTCCGACGAGGTCATGACCATCGGCTACCTTGCAAGAAAAGGAACCACGATTAGCAAGTTAGGACAGAAGTACCTGGAAGAAATTGCCAAATACAAAGACAAAGCATTACGATAATCCACACACTTACATAAACTTCCATTTGGAACTAAAGCTGAACCTACCCCCCCACTACACCCACCCCCCCACTTTCAGTTTGGGCGGAAACAGCGCAGCGCCTTCCCGCCCAAACGTCCGCTTCGCTCAACTGTTCACCAACCAGTACACAGCCAGTGGGGGAGGGATAAATCTAAGCGAGCCATTTAAGGAGCGCCCTTAGTGGCGGTGAGATCCATGACTTACGGAGACTTATGCGAGAGGGCTCTCCCGAGCGCATTAGTCGCAGTTAGTCATTAGCTCACCAGAACGTTGCGACGGCGAGCGTGATTTATCCCTCCCCCGCTGGCGTCCACTTTAGCTATAGCCTTACCCTATAACTAGCCCAAACTTTTAAGAATTAACACTTTTACTCCAATTGTGTTATAGTAACCATATCGACGATGAAACACCACTTAAAGGAAAGAGGAAAGACATGTCTTCAATATTAATCCAAGATGTGAGCAAAACCTTCGAAACCAAAGACGGTTCCGTACAAGCCCTGAAACACGTAAGCCTCTCCATTGAAACCGGAGACATCTACGGAATCATCGGAATGTCCGGTGCAGGAAAAAGTACCCTGGTACGATGTATGAACTTTCTGGAAGTACCATCCGAAGGAAAAGTATTAATAGACGGAAAATCCCTCAGCGAATTTTCCCCAAAAGAACTCCGCAAAGAGCGAGAGAAAATAGGAATGATTTTCCAGCATTTTAACCTGCTCATGCAGAAAAACGTACTGGAAAACGTCTGCTTCCCACTGTACATCCAGGGGAAGAAAAAAGCCGAAGCAAGAGCAAAAGCCCTGGAGCTTCTGGAAATCGTAGGACTGGCAGACAGAGCGAAAGCATATCCCGCACAGCTCTCCGGTGGACAGAAACAAAGAGTGGCAATCGCCAGAGCCCTGGCCTCCGATCCACAGATACTGCTCTGTGACGAAGCCACAAGCGCTCTGGATCCCCAGACCACATCCTCCATACTTGAACTTTTGCAGGACATCAATCAGAAATTCGGAATCACCATTGTGATCATTACCCACCAGATGTCAGTTGTCCGTGAGATTTGTACTCATGTGGCAATTATGAAAGACGGTGAAGTAAAAGAACAAGGCCTTGTAGAAGAAATCTTCAGCCACCCAAAATCACAGGTTGCCAAAGAACTGATCAGCAAGGACTCTGGAAACGACGTAGAAAGCAAAAAGCTTACCCAGTCCGAAATCCAGGACGGCGAAATCGTTCGAATCGTATTCTCTGAGAACTCCGCATTCGAACCAGTAATCGCAAACCTTATATTAACCTTCCACGAACCTGTAAACATTCTGAAGGCAAACACCAAAAACGTAGGCGGTGTAGCCAAAGGAGAAATGATCCTCCAGTTCATGAGTGACAGTACCAATGTACCGGAGATGAAGAAATTCCTTACAGAACGTGGACTTGAGATAGGGGAGGCGAACTGATTATGTGGACGAAACAAGTAACCGATATGATAATCGCAGGTGTAGGGGAAACATTATATATGACCCTGTTTTCCACCTTCTTCGGATATGTATTTGGAATGCCCCTTGGAATCCTGCTGAAAGTATCCGACAAAGAGGGTCTGCGGCCAAACGCAGTACTATATAAGATCCTAGATGTGATCGCAAATATTTTCCGAAGCATCCCATTCCTGATCCTGTTGATCCTGCTCATTCCATTCACCAGATTTCTGGTAGGAAAAAGCTATGGAACCACAGCCACTATCGTACCCCTTACCATTGCGGCAATCCCTTTTATCGGACGAATGGTAGAGTCTTCCTTAAATGAGGTAGACCCGGGAGTTATCGAGGCTGCAAGATCCATGGGAGCAAGCAACCTTCAGATCGTATTTAGGGTAATGCTGGTAGAAGCAAGAACATCCCTGATCTCAGGAGCTACCATTGTAACAGGAACTATCCTTGGTTACTCCGCAATGGCAGGAACCGTAGGAGGAGGCGGACTTGGAGACATTGCAGTCCGTTACGGATACAACCGCTGGCAGACGGACATCATGCTGGTGACAGTTATCCTTCTGGTAGTACTGGTACAGATTTTCCAGACAATTGGTATGTTCATAGCCAACAAGCTGGATAAAAGAAAATAAGCCACAGATTATTTTATAAGAAATGGTATCTGTGAGCAGTAACCAAAATCGATAATTGACAGGAGTTTTTAGTAGCCCCTGTTTATTATAAAAAATGATTGTAATGTAGAAACTAAATATATTTTTCAAAAAATAAGGAGGAACTTTATTATGAAAAAATTAATCGCAGCAGCACTCACAGGAGCATTAGTACTTGGAACCGTTGGAACATCCGTTGTTTTCGCAGCAGATGATGACAAAACCATTACAGTAGCAGCATCCGAGACACCACATTCCGAGATCCTTGAAGCAGCAAAACCGATCCTTGAGGAAGAGGGATACGACCTTGAGGTAACGGTATTTGATGATTATGTACAGCCAAACGAAGTTGTAGAGAGCGGCGATTTCGATGCAAACTACTTCCAGCACATTCCATATCTGAACAGCTTCAACGAGGAAAAAGGAACTCACCTTGTAAATGCAGGCGGAATCCACTACGAGCCCTTTGGAATTTATCCTGGAACAAAATCCAGCCTTGATGATATCGCAGATGGCGACACAATCGCAGTACCGAACGATACCACAAACGAGGCAAGAGCACTTCTTCTTCTCCAGGACAACGGAATTATCAAACTGAAAGACGGTGCTGGCCTTGAGGCAACTGTAAACGATATTGAGGAGAACCCATACAACGTAGAAATCGTTGAGCTTGCAGCTGAGCAGGTAGCACGTGTTGCAGAAGAGACTTCTTACATTGTCCTTAACGGAAACTATGCACTTCAGGCTGGTTATTCTGTATCCAAAGATGCACTTGCATATGAGACCTCTGATTCCGAAGCTGCCAAAACATATGTAAACGTAATCGCAGTAAAAGAAGGAAACGAGAACAGCGACAAGATCAAAGCTCTTGTAGATGTATTAAAATCTGACGAGATCAAAGACTTCATCAACGAGAAATATGACGGAGCCGTTATCCCATTCGAGGATAGCGATGACGCAGAGGCTGAGGACACAGAAGCAGCAGATGCAGAAGCTGACACAGCAGACGAGGCAGCTGAGGAGACAGACGCTGAATAATCTGTAAAAATTAAACAGGATTTTATTAAGAGAGTGATTATAAATCGGATTGAAATGCATTGGAAAAGATACATTTCAGTCCGATTTTTGCCTGTAAAAAAAGAAGTGTCCAATATATAGAACAGCACATAATTATGGAAAAGGGTGACCTGCAGCCCTCTGCAAAAACAGTTGAAAAACCTTATAAAATCTGCTATTATAAAAACGAATTTTTGTAGGTATCGAGGTGAGGCCAAGTGAAAAAAAACGAATGTGCGAACCGGCTTGTCTGCCTGTTTTTCAGTGTGGCAGTTGCGGTTTTGTGTGTGCTTTTTGCAGGCATGGAAGCGAAGAGCATTATGCATGTTTACGATCTGAAACCGGCCTCAGCTTCTTTGATTTCACCAGAGCTTTCCAGAAGCACCCAGACAAGTGCAGAAGAATTGACAGGACTTCGGCAGGTGTCTGTAAGGCTGGAGGCGGACCAGCGCCTTCGCCACAGGTCAGGCGTGGAAATTGTGGTGCTCATCATGCTGGCAGTTCTGCTGGCGAATACCGTATTTTATAAAGCAAAGAAACATCTGCTGACCAGAAATGATGCTGACGGCAGACGGTTTATCATCTGTTACATCCATCATCAGGACGGACAGAAGCACTGAAGATCATATACCATTGTTTCATATTGCTGATTGCTGCAATTGTTTTCATTATGAGTAAAGCATTGCAGTGGAGAGCAATTATTTTCCATGTAAACAAACGTATATGATTGGAGGTATGGCACTATATGTTACTTAATATTTTTATAGGAGTAATGATTGTTGCAGCCATTGCTGTCGGTATCTGGATGGCATGGTTTGACAGTCATGGAGGAAAGAAATGATAGCACAGATTTTTGCAGTAGTAATTTTCCTGGCGATGTTCATTCTGATCATCACAGAAGTATGGGAAAGACATATTGTTACGCTGGGATGTGCGCTCCTTACATTGATTCTTGTATTTGGAATCTGTATGCACAGCCCCTCAGCAATTATTGAAACACTGAACATACATAGTATTTTTTCACCGGGATTCTGGCACACAGCAGGTGAAGCAAGCGAAGCTTCTGCTGGAATCAACTGGGAAACTATCGTGTTCATCGCTGGTATGATGATCATGGTAGAAGGCATGGCAAACTCCGGATTTTTCCGCTGGTTATGCATGAAGATCGCGAAATTGGTTAAATACCAGATCATCCCGATCTTTATCACATTTATGCTCCTGTCCTTTGTACTTGCTATGTTTATCGATAGTATCACCGTAATCCTGTTCCTTGCAGCGGTTACCGTAGAATTGTCACAGCTGCTGAAATTTAATCCGGTACCAATGATCCTTGCAGAGATTTTCTGCGCCAACCTTGGTGGATCCGCAACCATGTGCGGAGATCCGCCGAACATTATCATTGGAACATCACTTGGATTTTCCTTTGCAGATTTCGTGACAAACACAGGTCTTATCGCGGTGATCGCACTGGTACTGGTTGTAATCTATTTTTACTTTATTTTCCGCAAAGAGCTTACCGAAAATGCGGGAAAAATTGATCCGTCTACGTTACCGGATCCGGAAGAAGCGATTGTAAGCAAGAAGGGCTTCACCATCAGCTGTGTGATCTTCCTCTGCGCTGTTGTCCTTCTGGTAACACATTCCCAGACAGGGCTTACCGTATCCTGTATCGGTGTATTTATCGCAGCAGTGACACTGATCACTTCCGGAAAAGATGCTTTGGACCTTCTGAAAAAGGTTGATTACAAGACACTGCTGTTCTTCGTAGGACTTTTCGTAGTTGTTGGCGGTCTGGAGCAGACCGGTATCCTTACGATCCTGGCTGGATTTATTGGAAAAGTCAGCGGCGGAAACCTGATGGTAATGATCGCCATCATTATCTGGGTATCTGCTATCGCAAGTGCATTTATTGATAACATTCCGTTTGCAGCTACCATGATCCCGGTTATTGACAGTCTAGCAGCCGCACAGGGAGTTGATATTTCCATTCTGGCATGGGCTCTTGCAATGGGTACTGACATCGGCGGAAGTGCAACCCCGATCGGAGCTTCTGCAAACGTAGTCGGTATCGCAACAGCAGCCAAGAGCGGTCACATGATCAAATGGGGAAAATACTGCAAGGCAATGGCACCTGCCACGATCCTGGTTGTCCTCGTTTCCATGCTGATGATTTATGCTAGATATTTATAATGCCATAAGGGGGAAGTGTAGAACTGTCAATTATCAGAGAAAAAGCAGTGCCAAAGATCTGGCATGCCATGAATAACTGACAGTTGGTCTTGCCCGCTTTTAACGGCATTTTATCCGGAAAAATCCGTGAAACAAGAGCGGATTTCTCTGGTTAGAAGGGAGGATACCATGAAAACACAAAAACAGGTGATCATTTCCATCGGACGAGAGTTCGGAAGCGCAGGCCATGAAATTGCAGAGCGAATCGCCAAGCGCTATGGACTTTCTTTATACGATCACAATCTTTTACGCGAGGTGGCAGACAGCCATAACGTAAATCC
Organism: Ruminococcus sp. RTP21358st1_G6_RTP21358_211008; assembly: GCF_040908885.1. Classification (NCBI taxonomy): domain Bacteria; kingdom Bacillati; phylum Bacillota; class Clostridia; order Eubacteriales; family Oscillospiraceae; genus Ruminococcus; species Ruminococcus sp. RTP21358st1_G6_RTP21358_211008. The sequence continues at coordinate 4,644 of NZ_JBDGDM010000005.1, read as the reverse complement.
AGAAGAGCTGGAAATCTTTGACGAGATGAAGCACAACAAATTTCTTTACCGCACAGTGAAAGGAATGAGCAGTTCTCCGGCAGACAACGTTGCTATGATGCAGTTCAATTTTCTTCGGGAAAAGGCTGAAAAAGGAGAATCCTTTGTAGTTGTAGGACGTTGCTCTGAGACAATCCTGAAGGATTATGAGGGCCTGATTTCCATCTTCATTATTGGAGACATGGATCAGAAAATTGCCCGTGTAGCCCGTCTTTATGGAAAAACCGATAAAGAAGCTGAGCGCTTTATCAAAGAGAAAGACAGAAAGAGAAAGAAATACCACGACAGTCATTGCAATTCCAAATGGTCAGATTCCCATACCTATGATCTGAGTCTGAACAGCAGCACTCTTGGCGTGGAGGGAAGCGTTGAATTTCTTTCATCTTATATTGACAAAAGGATATCAAAAATGAAATAATAAGCTTAATGACAAAGGTTCTGCCAGGACGCATACAAGTGTCAGGGCGGAACCTTTGTGGTTTTTGTGGCCGCAGTCAGTAAGAGTAGTCAGAAATAGTTCTGATGTTGGGAAGGTGCTACCCTAAAGCCACGAACTCTCATTTATCCAGGAGGAAAATTTATGTTCACTGATGACGAAAAAGACTACATTATGCGTATGATCAAAGAGATTGCCCGTGTCCTTGCCAGCGTCATGCTTGGGAAAAAATATGTTCAGGTGGAATTGCCGGTAGAATCCAAATATCAGATTTCCGGAGACAAGCTTCACCATATGAAAACCATGGTGGACAGAGGCGAGATCAACGAGGCAGAGAACGAACTTCTTGACCGGATCGATTACGCTGACAAAGAAGCTCTGGCAGAAGCTATGTTTTTCTACGAATATGCTGCATCCAAAGGGGATGAATTTCTGGAAGCGCACAACTATTCCCTGGAGGAAATAAGGGATGGGATCCAGCAGCTGGCAGAAGATGCTGGATATGGAAATATTATAAATATGCTTGATATAAAATAGAATCTCTTGTGATATATGAAATACTGCGATTTTATTAAGTCTGCGCCCAAAAGTATTTTTGCCAAGTGGGAGCGCCATAGGCGTGGAACAGCTGACTTTCCTATATGGAGATGTCGCCGACAGGCGGCATGTCCGTTTAGAGTGAAATTGTGATCACGCTTAAAATGATGAGGAGATTATAAGATGTTTCTTGAAAAAAACAGAGACCGGATAGAAAAAGACTTTGAAGATTTTTCCAGGGAACTGCCAGGAAAAGCGGAAGAGATAAAGAAGAGAATGGAAGCACTAAGTCCTGATATTGTGATCGGAATGAAATATCTGTACAGCAATATGCCCTACAGCGATGTGGGAAACTATACCTTTGACACTTATCTGGATTATGTGCAGCAGGGAATCTATCTCTGGGAAAATTCCCCTTATGTAAAGAATTATCCAGAGCTTTATTTCCTAAATTACGTGCTTTTTCATCGGACAAATGATGAAGAAATCAAACCATGCCGTACCTATTTCTGGAAAAAAATAAAGGATAAGGTCCAGGGGAAGGCCATGGTGGAAGCTGCACTGGAAATCAATCACTGGTGTGCGGGAGAAGTGATGTACCAGGGAACGGACATGCGTACCGGCTCCGCACTGGAAATTTACAGAAGCGGTGTAGGCCGCTGTGGTGAGGAAGCCGTCTTTGTGGTAAATGTAATGCGAAGTGCCGGAATCCCTGCAAGACCAGTGTATGTGCCGAGATGGTCCCACTGTGATGACAACCACGCCTGGGTAGAGGTCTGGTGCGATGGCGACTGGCATTATCTGGGAGCTTGCGAGCCAGAAGCTGTTCTGGACAAGGGCTGGTTTACCAATGCAGCATCCAGGGCCATGATGATCGGCTCCAGATGGTATGACCGCGCTATGCCAGACGAAAAAGTGATCGGAAAAGACGGAATGAACCGGATCATCAATCTTCTTGGTAAATATGCCAAAACCAGGTGGATCACTATTACAGTGGAAGATCTGGATGGAACTCCGGCTGCTGGGGCAAAAGTACGGGCTGAGGTAATGAACTATGGGGAATTTTCCCCGATTGCAATAATGGAAGCAGACAAAAATGGCTGTATTTCCTTTGAAACCGGTTTTGGAAGCCTGCTGATCTGTGCTGTTTATGATGGTGCTTACGGGGAAAAGGTAATCGACACAAGAGAGGACGACCATTTTACCTGTACTCTTGGTGAGGAATATGAGGATGAGCTTTGGGTGGATTTTGACATGAATGCACCGGAGGATACCGGCAGAATAAGATGGAATATTACCCAAGAACAGGAAGAAGAGAATAATCACCGGATTGCCGCTGAGGCAGAACACTGCCGCCGTAAGATTGAGAAATTCCAGCCGCTGTGGAAGCGCTGCCTTTTTGGACATACCATGAAGGAAGTGGAGCCTATGATGGCTGTTTTGTCTGAGAAAGACAGAAGGGATGCTTTTCCAGAAGTGCTGGAGGGCCATTATCAGGAGGCCTCGGTTTATCGCGAATTTAATCCAGATGAGATTTACATTCCATATGTATGGAATCCCCGCGTGGAAAATGAGGTCCTTACCAGGTGGAGGAAGAAGATCCTGGGCTATTTTGACAAGGGGCAGAGGGATGCTTTTGAAGCGGATCCCAAGAGCATCTGGACCTGGATCGAAGAGAACATTTCAGTCCGCAATGACAAAGAGCGCCTGACTGCATACACCACTCCTGGTGCAGCACTGGAGCTTGGAATTGCCGGAGAGAAATCCCACAAGGTGCTTTTCGTGGCAATCGCCAGAACCCTGGGAATCCCGGCACGTCTGAATCCTGCTGATGGAGCTATTGAATATTGGGATGGAATGAGGTTTGTAGCAGTATTGGAAGAGAGCCGGAAGGAATCCCATCTTACAGTCTTCGCCGGGGAAAAAGGGGACTGGAATTATTTCCAGAACTGGACCATTGCGGTGACAGACGGAAGAGGATACCTTACCCTGGATTTCAGCGACCGCAAGTGGGAAGCTGGAAAACTGGAATTGGATATCATGCCGGGAGATTACCGGATTCTGACTGGAAACCGTCTGCCAAACGGAAACATTCTGGGAAAAAGATACGATTTTCATATTGAAAAAGATGAGACGAAGCGGGTAGAACTGGAGCTTCGAGAGTATAGTCTGAAGGAAATGTTCAACCGTCATTCCATTCCGGATTCCAAGCTGACCGATCGGGCTGGAAATCAGGTGCTGGTGTCTGAATTGACGGGAAGAAGGCGCTGCGAACTGTCTGATGCAGAGCACATAGATGTTCCTTGCAAGGCAGACGAAGGGCTGGATGCGGCTGTAGCCTTTGGAGACGCTGCCAAACGGGAGAATAGTCTGGTTGCGCGCAATATTCTCTTCTGGTTAGAAGAGGGCCGCGAGCCTACCGAGCACATCCTCAATGAAATGATGGATTTGAAAGAAAAATATGAAAAAATCCAAAAGCAGGTTATATTTATCCTTCGCAGTAAAGATTCTTTAAAGAATGCTACTATGGTGAAATGTCTGGAACTGTTCCCTGAAATTCAGGTGTACTTCCACGATTTCGGCAAGGACAAGGAAATGACCGCCCGCCGCATGTACGTAGATTCCGGGAAGCTGCCGCTTATGGTCATTACCGAAGGCCCTTGCCAGGGCATTTTTGCAGCAGCTGGATACTCTGTGGGTATGGCGGATATGCTGATGAGGATTTTTGAGGCATGAACCGGGACCAGATTAAATATGCAGCCATGTTTACCATGCTATTAAACCATATTGCAAACATTTTCCTGGAACCAGGTACCTTCCTTTTTGAGGTGATGGTGGACGTGGGTTATTTTACCGCTATCACCATGTGCTACTTTCTGGTAGAAGGCTACGGCTACACCCGCTCCAAAGAGAAATACGGCAAACGGCTTCTGCTGTTTGCCCTGATCTCCGAAATTCCCTTCTGTCTTGCATTTACAGAAGAAGGAACCATCAGTTTCGTAAACATGAACATGCTATTCACCCTTTTTCTATGCTTTTTGATTCTTTATGCAATGGAAAAGATCCCTTCAGGAACCCGGCGGATACTCTGCATCTTGGGCCTGGTATTTGCCTCCGCCTACAGTGACTGGGCCCTTCTTGCCCCCATCTTCACCTACTGGTTCGCAAGCGGTGGCCTCCGGGATGCACAGGGGAAAATGCTGCCAGCCGGCGGCCGGAATGCTGATCAGAAAAGCCATCTGGCTGGCGGCCAGAATCCTGAACGAAAAAAACTTTTATGGAAGGTTTTCGGAAAGGCAATGCTGTTCTTTGGTCTGTTAAACCTTGTAGAAAACATGGAGCAGACCACTCCTGCCAGGGCTGTTATCCAGTCCCTCGGCGCCACCGCCGGAATTCTGCTCTCAGCACTTTGCATCATCTATCTCTACAACGGAAAGCGCTCCGAAAAACATCGAACCTTTTCTAAGTGGTTCTTCTACATTTTTTATCCGGCACATTTGCTAATATTAGGTATATTGAGAATTGCTATTTAGTTGATTAAAAGTTCTTTAATGCGGACGCATTTGGACAATGTGTATTACTCACTCGCCGGCGCAACGCTCCAGCGAACTAATCGCTAACTGCGACTAATG
>NZ_JBDGDM010000059.1:0-26937 GCF_040908885.1 Ruminococcus sp. RTP21358st1_G6_RTP21358_211008 | reverse complement strand
TGTGGCTTATTCACTGAGATATGAAAGGTTGAAAAACCTTGAATTTTCAATAAAAAACACTTGATTATATGAGGAGGCATCAAGTATGGGAAAAGTAAAGCAAAAAGCATCAAAAGACGGTTCTTCCATGATGCGTCCAGCTCTGACACCTGAGGCAAGGGAGAACCAACTTATTTCCTTAGCCGTGGATCTTGCTGAGAAACAGTTGAGAGAAGGAACAGCCTCATCCCAGGTTATAACGCATTATTTGAAATTGGGTTCAACAAAGGAACGAATCGAAAAAGAAATTCTTGAAAAGCAAAAAGATTTAATCGATGCGAAAACCCAGAATCTCAAATCCATTGAAAGACAGGAGCAGATGTATGCAGAAGCGTTAAAAGTATTTAGAGGATATAGCGGTCATGGAGATGAAGAAGATGATTAGGAATTATTCCGAATTGATTACATTAAGGACTTTTAAAGAACGCTTCGAATATCTGAAGTTAGATGGCATTGTTGGAGAAGAAACATTTGGATTTGATCGATACATGAATCAGATATTTTACAAGTCCAAGGAATGGGCTTCTGTCAGACGAGAGGTCATTATTCGGGATAACGGATGCGACCTCGGAGTGGATGGGTATGAGATACATGGGAAGATACTCATTCATCATATGAATCCAATTAACTTGAGTGACATAGTACATAAAACTGATGAGCTTTTGAATCCAGATTATCTTATTACAACAGTGTTATCTACACATAATGCTATTCATTACGGAGATGCGAGTTTATTACCTGCCTTGCCAGTAGAACGGAGAGCAAACGATACATGTCCATGGAGAAGAAATTAAGGGGGTGATATCTATATGGACAGCATACTTACTTCTGTTAAGAAGATGCTAGGAATTGAAACCGAATACGAGCATTTCGATGCTGACATCCTTATGCACATTAATTCTGTGTTTTCAGTTTTAACGCAGTTAGGCGTTGGTCCAGTGTCTGGCTTCATGGTCACAGATGACAAAACTAATTGGACGGAGTTTATGCAAGACGAACCAAAATTGAATTTGGTTAAATCGTATATGTTTCTAAAAGTAAAGCTACTTTTCGATCCACCAATGAGCAGCGCTGTATTAGAGTGCTATAAAACTCAAATCAGCGAGTACGAATCAAGATTGAATTGGGCAGCAGAGAATGACGACATGGAGGAGAGTCAAAATGGATAACACATTCTTAGAGCATCATGGCGTTAAGGGTATGAAATGGGGGGTTCGTCGTTACCAGAATAAGGATGGAACATTGACATCTGCTGGACGCCGGAAGTCTGCTGAGTCCTTAACCCCTCAGCAGAAAACCGAACGAAATAAGAAGATTGCCAGAGTTGGAGTGGGTGCAGCTACGGTTGCGGCAGCAGCTTATTATGTCCATAAGAATCCAGAAAAAATCGGGAAAGTGATTTCTAAATTTCGCGGTGTAAAGATGAAAGATCTTAGTGAGAAAACAATTAATCGTGGAAAAACATATGTAAAAAGCTGTCTGAAAAATTCTGTAACTGGCGTTAAAGAGGGAATCCGTGAAGGGGCAAAAGAAGCACCAAAAAAAGCCGCTAAGACCGTAGTCACCGGTTTGGTTCTTAATCAGACTAAGAAGTATCTCGATTCGGTTGTAGGTAAAGAGGAGAGTGCCAGAATCTTTCAGGCTAACGATAATAAGAAGATCGGAAAATTCTGGAAAGTGGGACCAGATGATAAGGACGATGACGATTAAACAGTAGGAGAACAATATGGCATTATCAAACACTGCCGTCCCGAAATATTACGGCGAGTTTCGAGATGCCGTAATTCGAGGCGAGATTCCGGTATGTAAAGAAATCGAGATGGAAATGAACCGAATCGACGATCTTATTGCAGATCCGGATGTGTATTATGACGATCAAGCAGTAGAAGGCTTTATCAAGTATTGCGAAAACGAGCTCACATTAACTGACGGTTCCGATTTAAAATTGCTAGATTCATTTAAGATCTGGGCTGAGCAGATATTCGGATGGTATGAATTCGAAGAGAATCGTGTGTATGTACCTTATGAGGATGGATATGGTGGAAGGTACGTAACAAAAATTAAGAAGAAACGTTTGGTAAATAAGCAGTATCTGATAGTTGCACGAGGCGCTGCAAAATCTATGTATGGTTCCTGCTTGCAAAATTTCTTTCTCAATGTGGATGTTACAACGACTCATCAGATAACAACTGCACCAACAATGAAACAGGCAGAAGAGGTCTTATCTCCGATTCGAACAGCTATCACCAGATCCAGAGGTCCATTCTACAAATTCTTGACTGAAGGTTCTTTGCAAAATACAACCGGTTCCAAAGCAAATCGCATGAAGTTGTCTTCTACCAAAAAGGGAATCGAGAACTTTCTTACTGGATCGCTACTGGAAGTACGACCAATGAGAATAGACAAGCTCCAGGGACTACAGCTGAAAATGGCAACGGTCGACGAATGGCTTTCTGGCGATATCAGAGAGGATGTTATCGGAGCAATTGAACAGGGAGCATCTAAAGTAGAAGATTATCTGATTGTCGCAATCAGTTCTGAAGGTACTGTCCGTAATGGAGCTGGGGATACAATCAAAATGGAATTGATGGACATTCTCAAAGGTGATTATGTCAATCCTCATGTATCAATCTGGTGGTATAAACTCGATTCCGTGGATGAAGTCCCCAATCCAAGAAAATGGCTAAAAGCTAACCCAAATATAGGAAAAACAGTAAGTTACGAGACATATCAAAGAGATGTCGACAGAGCTGAGAAAGCGCCAGCCGCTCGAAATGATATTCTTGCAAAACGTTTTGGTCTTCCGATGGAAGGCTATACATATTACTTTACTTATGAAGAAACTCTTCCTCATAGGAAAAGAGATTATTGGCAAATGCCATGTTCAATGGGCGCAGATTTATCGCGAGGCGATGATTTCTGTGCTTTTACTTTTCTATTTCCATTATCAAATGGTTGTTTTGGTGTTAAAACTCGAAATTACATTTCTTCATTAACTCTAATGAAACTCCCAGCGGCTATGAGAGTTAAATATGATCAGTTTCGTGATGAGGGCAGCCTTATTGTACTTGAAGGCACTGTCCTTGATATGATGGAGGTTTATGAAGATCTGGACAATCACATTGTTGAATGTGGGTATGATGTTCGGAGTTTCGGTTATGATCCATATTACGCAAAAGAGTTTGTAGAAAGATGGGCGAGCGAAAACGGTCCATTTGGTATTGAAAAAGTTCCCCAGGGAGCCAGAACAGAGTCAGTTCCATTAGGCGAACTAAAAAAGTTATCGGAAGAGAGGATGTTGCTGTTTGATGAAGAACTTATGACATTCACGATGGGTAACTGCATCACACTGGAAGATACAAATGGAAATAAGAAATTATTGAAGAAGCGTCTGGATCATAAGATTGATGCCGTTGCTGCAATGCTAGATGCTTATGTGGCTTATAAAGCTAATAAAGAGGCATTTGAATAGATTACACTTTTGAGGTATCCAACGTAAAGCAAATCTAAATGGGTTGGGAGTGATTTAAGAGAGCCACTATTCGTGACTCTCGTGCTTTGCTCTGTTAGCATCAAAGTATTTCGAATAGCTTACATACTGTCTGCGTTCAGAGCGTTCCATATAAGCCAGGTACTTAGGAAATTTCGGTTCCTTGTCGCTTGATGACTTATAAAACTTGCTGTAGTTAATCATAACATACCCCCAATCCTTTTAGATTTGCTTTACGCATACCACATATTGTAATTGGTGACAGATGAAATGTCAACATGTAGTAAATGGAGGTGAAAATTCAAAATGGAATTATCAGTGGGTTCCAGGTTCAAAAATGCCTGGAATGCTTTTCGAAATCGAGAGCCGACAAAGGTGTTTCAAGACATTGGATATGGGTATTCATATCGACCGGATAGATTTCGTTTGACTCGTGGAAACGAGAGATCAATTGTAACATCAGTTTATAACCGAATAGCTTTAGATGTAGCCGCCATAGATATTCAGCACGTTCAGCTGGATGCCGAAGGGCAGTTTTGTGATGTTGTGCAAAGTGGACTGAATAATTGTTTATCAACAGAAGCCAATCTGGATCAGACAGGACGGGCATTTATACAAGATGCAGTTATGTCCATGATGGATGAAGGTTGTATAGCAATCGTTCCAGTTGATACTGATGACGATCCAGACGATACGACAGGGTATCAAATCCTGTCTATGCGAGTGGGCAGAATCCGAGATTGGTATCCGAAGCACGTTCGCGTTGAATTATACAACGAAGAGAAAGGACGAAAACAGGACATTGTTGTTCCTAAAAGTACAGTGGCAATCGTTGAAAATCCGTTATACGCAGTAATAAACGAACCGAATTCAACAATGCAGCGATTGATTCGAAAGTTGAATTTACTGGATGCTGTAGACGAACAAAGTAGTTCTGGAAAGTTGGATTTAATCATTCAGTTACCTTACGTGATTAAAACCGAAGCAAGACGTAAGCAGGCTGAAAAGAGACGAAAAGACATTGAGCAGCAATTAGCAGGTTCCAAGTATGGCATTGCTTACACTGATGGTACTGAGAGAATAACTCAGCTAAATCGTTCGCTGGAGAACAACTTGATGAAACAGATTGAATACCTTACGAGTATGCTTTATAGCCAGTTAGGTATCACTCAGAGTATTCTTGATGGAACAGCAGACGATAAAACCATGCTGAATTATTACAATCGTACTATCGAGCCAATCATTGCAGCTATTGTTGATGAAATGAAACGGAAGTTTCTCAGTAAAACAGCCCGTTCCCAGAACAAATCTATTAAATTCTTCAGAGATCCATTCAAACTGGTTCCAGTTGCAGATCTTGCAGAAATCTCAGACAAATTCACAAGAAATGAAATAGCAACTTCAAACGAAATAAGACAGGTTATCGGATGGAAACCGTCTAACGATCCAAAGGCAGACGAGCTTAGAAATAGTAATCTCAGTCAGCCTAATGAAAGCCCGGTTCGGGAAGAAAGAGACACAGGAGGTATAAATCAAAATGAAGTATGACTTTGGTGGCTGGGCCACGCGAAACGATTTGACCTGCGCAGATGGTCGAGTCATTAAAAAAGACGCATTCAAAGGGCAGAATGGAATGACGGTTCCATTAGTCTGGATGCACAACCATAATGCGCCAGATAATGTTCTTGGATTTGCACACCTGGAAAATAGAGATGATGGAGTTTACGCACATTGCGAGTTTAACAACACTGAAGCGGGTCAGACCGCTAAAGAACTTGTTAGACACGGTGATGTGCGTTCTTTGTCTATTTTCGCAAATCAGCTTAAACAGGCTGGAAGTGATGTTATTCACGGTGTGATTCGAGAAGTAAGTCTGGTCCTTGCCGGTGCAAATCCAGGAGCATTCATTGATGATGTGCTTGCTCATGGTGATGGCGAAAGTGCAGGTATCATTGTTGGTTATGACGAGATGATTATGGGCTATCTCGAACATTCTGATGATGAAAAAGATCCGGAAAAACAGGATGAGGGTAAAGAAAATGGAGACGACAGCGAAGAAACTGTCGAAGAAGTTTTCAACACTCTTACTGAAAAACAGAAAACCGCAGCATATGCGCTTATCGGACATGCTGTAGAAAATGGTGAGTCCGAAAACAATGATGATTCCGAAGGAGGAGATGAAACAATGAAACATAATGTGTTTGAAAACGATCAGCGCGACAACAAGACTTATCTGTCTCACGCGGACCAGGAGAGCATTCTTAAAAAGGCAAAGACAAGCCAGGTGGGAAGCTTCCAGACAGCTCTTGCGATGTATGCAGAAGATAATGCTCTTCAGCATGACGCTCTTGCAAGTGGATTTGTTCAGACTGGAGATGGTAATGTGTCCCTGCTGTTCCCAGAACACAAAGAAGTAAGACCTGGGGCACCGGAACTGATCACAAATGACCAGGGATGGATCACCGCAGTAATGAACAAAGTACATAAGAGTCCAATTGCAAGAATCAGAACAAGCCAGGTTGATATCCGTAATATCGACAAGCTCAGACCAAGAGGATATAAGAAAGGAAAACAGAAAATCCAGGCTGGGAACTTTAAGCTGGTTAGAAGAACTACAGATCCTCAGACTGTATATGTTAAAAATGCTCTGCATAGAGATGACATCATTGACATCACAGATTTTGACTATGTTTCCTATCTGTACAACATCGATCGCATGATGTTGAATGAAGAACTGGCTACAGCTATTATGCTTGGCGATGGTCGCGACGATGGCGATGATGGCAAAATCGATCCAGAGCATATCAGACCAATCTGGACAGATGATGATCTTTATACAATCCACGTTGATCTGGATGTAGCAGCTGCTAAGAAAGAACTTCAGGGAACCAACACTGGAGCTAATTTCGGAGAGAACTTTATCGTAGCCGAGGGAATGATCAATACTGTTCTGTATGCAAAAGAAAATTACAAAGGAACTGGTACTCCAGACGCCTTTATGACACCGCATATGCTGAATCAGATGCTTCTTGCAAGAGATCTGAATGGTAGACGCATTTACGCGTCCAGACAGGAACTGGCTACCGCTCTTAATGTCGGCACTATCCATACTGTTGAGCAGTTCGAGGGTAAAACCAGAACTACATCCGACAATAAAAAGAAGAAGCTTGTTGCCATTATCGCCAATCTTGCAGACTATTCCCTGGGTGCAACTAAGGGCGGTGAGATTGCTCACTTTACACAGTTCGATATTGATTTCAACCAGGAGAAATCTCTTCTTGAAACCAGATGCTCTGGCGCACTTACAAGAGTGTACGCAGCAATTGCAGTTGAGGAGGATGTAACAACAGCTTCTTCCGATACATCTAGTCGTGACACAGTAGATTCTCAGGGCTGATTTTAAAGGAGAAAATTCAAAATGGCAAAGTTTTATGGAACAATAGGATACGTTCGAAACGTTGAAATAAGACCTGGCGTATATAAAGAAGAAGTTACAGAACGAAACTATTCTGGGGATTTGATTCGTAATATACGCCAGTTAGAAGCTTCTGACAAAGTGAATGATGATATTAATATTTCGAACGAAATCAGTATTATTGCTGATCCATTTGCCTATCAGAATTTTCATGCTATGAGATACGTTGAATTTATGGGTGCTAAATGGAAAATTCATAAGGTTGATGTTCAGTACCCACGATTGACATTAATGGTTGGAGGTGTTTATAACGGAAAAGCGAAGACTACAACTTCATGAAATTCTATGCCAGACGATTGGCAGCAGAAACGTCTATTTTCAACCTCCGGAAAGCATACGGATGAATTACCCCGCTATTGTATACAGTCTTGATGACATCGATCCTGTATATGCAAATGGTGGGGTTTATTTGTCCCCAATAAAGTATTCAGTGATTGTTATTGATGATGATCCTGATACCGAAATAGTAGGCAAAGTGTCTGCATTACCATTATGTCGATTTGTTCGTCCGTACGTGTCAAATAATCTGAATCATTATGTATTTGAACTCTACTATTAAAGGAGGATTTTAAATGAGACTCTCATGGGATAAAGCCGGCGAACGTCTTTACGAGACCGGTGTCGACAGAGGCGTATTTTATCCGTTTACAACGGGCGGAAAATACGGAAGCGGTGTAGCCTGGAACGGTTTGACCGCCGTAAATGAAACTCCATCCGGAGCAGAACCAACAGCATTATGGGCTAATAACAAAAAGTATCTGACTTTAATGTCTGCTGAAGAACTTGGCTTAACCATTGAAGCTTATACATATCCGGATGAATTTGAAGCATGTGACGGCTCTGCTGAACTAGCAGAAGGTGTTACAATTGGTCAGCAGGATCGCGAACACTTTGGATTCTGTTATCGCTCTCTTATCGGAAACGATGACGTTGGCACCAAGCATGGTTATAAAATCCATCTTGTTTACGATTGCCTTGCTTCACCGACCGATAAAGATCGAAGCACAGTAAATGATTCTCCGGATATTTCACCATTTTCCTGGGAAGTGACAACGTCCCCAGTTGATGTTGACGATAGTAAATCAACATCAATGCTTACTATCGATTCCACAAAAATCGATCCTACTAAGCTCAAGTTAATCGAGGATAAACTGTATGGAACTGCTGATGCAGAACCAGCACTTCTTCTTCCGAGTGAACTTGTTACAATCCTTGAGTCTTAATTAAGGCGGTGGAATATGGGAAAATTGGAATGGGATAAAATTGGTGAGCGGCGTTATGAGACAGGCGTCGATCGTGTTGTGCTGTATAAGAACAACGGAAATAGTGCCTATGCGTGGAACGGAATCACAGGGATTACTGAGAATCCATCTGGTGCTGAGCCATCAATCTTGTGGGCTAACAATAAAAAGTATATGACTTTGATGTCAATTGAACAGTTAGGTTTGACCATCGAAGCGTACACATATCCCAATGAATTTCTTGGTTGCATTGGAAAAGAAGAACTGTCTCCGGGTGTACTTATCAGTCAGCAGGAGCATGAGCACTTTGGGCTGAGTTATAGAACACTTGTCGGTAACGATGAGCGTGGAAATGACTATGCGTATAAAGTTCATTTGGTTTATAATTGCCTGGCTTCTCCAACAGAAGAGAACCATGCTAGCACTAGCGATAGCCCGGATATTTCACCATTTTCCTGGGATATTGATACAACTCCAGTGGAGGTGGAAAACCGTCAGTCCACGTCGAAACTTACATTTTCTTCATCTGATTTGAAGAAGGCTGGAATGGCAAATGTGTTACGTGGAATCGAGGATGCATTGTACGGAACTTCCAAGACCAGTGCTTATCTCCCAACGGTTTCCCAGGTAATGAATTTGATCGAGTTTCATAGCACGCTTAGAGATTCAAATGGGAACGCAATAACCGATAGCTCTGGAAATAAGATGTTGTCAAAAGTTTATGAATAATTTCAAATGGAGAGCAGTATTCAGGTAAGCTGGCTGCTCTTCAGTTATGTAAAGGAGAGAAAGTATGTTAGTAAAGACTATTACTTATACAGATTATAACCGCGTTAGCAGAACAGAAGACTTCTACTTCAATCTGTCAAGACCAGAAATTATTGAGATGGAGTATTCGCCAGAGGGAAGTCTTACGGAAATGATTGAGAAATTGGTTTCCCCAGCTGATACACCGACAATCATAAGACTTATAAAAGATTTTATCCTCAAATCCTATGGTGAAAAGTCACCAGACGGAAAGAGACTGGTTAAATCACCGGAATTAGCAACAGCATTTTCTCAGACAGAAGCTTACACTCAGCTTTTCATGGAATTAGTTACAGATTCTCAGAAAGCTTCTGATTTTATCAATGGGGTGTTACCGACTCTTACCCCGGAACAGAAGGCTCAAATTAAGAAAACTCTGGATGAAAAGGGCGTATCTGATTCAGTAACAATTTGATAATGAAAATAATTTGGAGGGACTAAAAAATGCTACAACTTGTCTTGCCCCGGATAGAAGGATGGGACGAAGAGAACGAAGAATTTGTCACCATTGCGAAGGAGCAGAAACTTACATTAGAGCATTCTCTGGTCTCTCTTTCAAAATGGGAGTCGAAATGGCATAAACCGTTTCTAACCAAAGATACAAAAAGCGTTGAAGAAACATTGGATTATATTCGTTGTATGACTTTGACGCAAAACGTCGATCCGAATACATACAAGCGGATCACGAATGAACACATCAATCGGGTTAACGCTTACATTGCAGATTCTATGACTGCTACATGGTTTCGTAAGGATGCGGTTAAGCAACCAAGTAACGAAACTATAACCAGTGAGCGGATTTACTACTGGATGATTGCTTTAAACATTCCAGTGAAGTTTGAGAAGTGGCATCTCAATAGGCTGTTGACGTTAATCCGAGTTTGCAATGAGGAATCGAAACCAAAGAATAAAGTGGCGAGAAAAGATTTCTTAGATAGAAGACGTGCCATGAACAAAGCGCGTAAAGAAAAATGGAATACGAAAGGGTGATGTTTTATGCGTAAAAGATCAGCAGAAGATCTGTTAAAAGTTTTACGTTCATGGGTTGGTTACGGTCGATCAAATGGAAAACAGAAGATCATTATCGACATTTACAATAAGGATGATCCGACTCATTTACCAAGAGGTTATAAAGTTCAGTATGGAGATTCTTACTGTGATACTACCGTATCAGCCGCAGCGATTAAAGCCGCTATGAAAGATCTTATCGGTAAAGAATGCGGTGTCGACGAGCATGTAAAGATTTTCAAGAAGATGGGAATCTGGCAGGAAGACGGAACTATTGTTCCGAAAGCTGGTTATCCAATTGTGTATAGCTGGAGAAAAGCCGTGCAGCCTAACGATGCATATTCCGACCATATTGGAGTTATTGAATCCGTTAAGAACGGAACAATTGTGGCAATTGAAGGAAACCTTGGCGGTGAAGTAAAGAGACGTTCAATTCCGGTTGGATGGGGCTACATTAGAGGATACGCCATTCCGAAATATGAGAGCGATGCTGGACAGAGCAGCGGTGAATCAAACAACGGCGGTAAGACCGAGTCTGGTTCAACGAAACTTTCAAAGAAATCAAAATGGATTGGCGTAGTTACTGTAAACAGTGTACTGAATGTTCGTAAATGGGCGGGAATCGAGTACGATAAGTTAGTATCTAAGCCAGAGCTGAAGAATAACGATCCAGTGCATGTGTGCGACACCATTTATGATTCAAATGATGAGCCGTGGTATTACATTTACCTTGATAAAGCTGACTATGGATTTAGCAGCAACATTTACGGATTTGTAAAGGCAGAATACATTCGGAAACAGTAGGAGATAAGATGATTTCATTCAGACAAAAGGGCGATTTTTCAAAAGTCACAAGTTATTTCGAGAAACTGAAAGAGACTATGCGACTTGGAATTCTTGACAAATATGGCAGGGAAGGAGTAAACGCCCTTTCGTCTGCCACTCCTGTAGAATCAGGTCTGACTGCCGCTTCGTGGTATTACGAGATAGAACATTCAAATGGTTCTGCGGCTATACAATTTTACAATTCACATGCGAATAAAGGGGTTCCTATTGCGATTATATTGCAGTACGGACATGGTACCGGAACTGGAGGTTGGGTGCAGGGTAGAGACTATATCAATCCTGCTATCCAGCCTCTTTTTGACAAGATGGCAGAAGAAGTTTGGAAGGAGGTTACCAGTATATGAGTAAGACTGTTGACGAACGAGTCGTCGAAATGCGGTTTGACAATAAACAGTTCGAAAGTAATGTTCAGACGAGTTTATCCACAATTGGAAAATTAAAACAGAGTTTGGATTTACGGGGAGCCTCAAAAGGGCTGGAGAATGTAAGCGCAGCTGCAAAAACATGTAATTTGTCTGGTCTTACTGGAGCTGTGGAGACCGTCCAAGCGAAGTTTTCAGCACTTGAAGTTATGGCAGTAACTGCACTTGCTAATATTACTAATTCAGCGGTGAATGCTGGAAAGCGAATTATTTCAGCATTGACCATTGAACCTGTACGTAGTGGTTTTGAAGAGTATGAGACACAGATTAATGCCATTCAGACAATTTTAGCAAATACAGAAAGTAAAGGTAGTACATTACAGGATGTAAACCAGGCACTTGATGAATTGAACCATTATGCTGATTTAACAATTTACAATTTTACGGAAATGACTCGTAATATTGGAACATTTACTGCGGCTGGTGTTGATCTGGAGACTTCCGTTTCCGCAATCAAAGGTATCGCAAACCTGGCTGCGGTTTCTGGTTCAACGTCCCAGCAAGCAAGTACTGCAATGTATCAGCTTTCGCAGGCACTTGCGGCTGGAACAGTTAAGCTTCAAGACTGGAACTCAGTTGTAAATGCAGGTATGGGCGGTCAGGTGTTCCAGGATGCGCTAAAAGAAACAGCACGAGTTCATGGAATTGCAATTGATCAGATGATTACCGATGAAGGCTCTTTCAGAGAGACACTGTCGAAAGGATGGCTTACTGCTGAAGTACTCACAGAGACATTATCAAAATTTACAGGCGACTTAACCGAAAGCCAGCTTAAACAAATGGGCTATACGGATGAGCAGATCACTTCAATAATCAAAATGGGGCAGACTGCCAATGATGCTGCAACAAAGGTGAAGACTCTATCGCAGTTATTTGATACGTTGAAAGAGGCTGCTCAGTCTGGATGGACACAAACCTGGGAATTAATCATCGGCGATTTCGATCAGGCAAAGGAATTGTTTACTGGAATATCAGATTCGGTAAGCAATATGCTCAATGCTTCCGCTGATCGTAGAAATAATTTGCTCGAAGGAGCGTTGTCAAATAATTGGGAAAAACTTATTTCCAAGATAAACGAAGCCGGGATTGAAACCAAAACTTTTGAAGAACAGTTAAAAGAAACCGCGACAGCCCATGGGTTGGATGTAGAAACTTTAATTGAACAATACGGATCATTGGAAAAAGTGTTTCGTTCCGGAGCAGCTTCTACGGATATTCTTAAAGAAGCAGTTAATAGTCTGCGTTCTGGAATGGTAGATTTAAGTAGTGTTAGCCGTGACTTGGATATGTGGTCTACTGGAGATGATGTGAAAAAAGTCCAGGAGGCATTACAGAAACAAGGCCTTGATATTGGACAAACTGGTGTGGACGGAATTCTTGGACCGGCAACCCAATCGGCAATAAAAGCATTCCAGGAGCTAAAAGGCATTGAGCCTACTGGCATTGTTGATGAGGCGACTCTTAACGCGTTAAAAGAGGCGACGTCTGAGACTAAGAATCTCACCGGAAATATTGATAAGCTTATTGATGGAATTGATAAGCTGGGCGGAAGAGAAAAACTGATTGAATCTTTCAAGAATATTTTCAAAACTTTGGGTGATGTGATTAAGCCTGTTAAAGAAGCTTTTAATGAAGTATTTCCACCAACTACTTCAAAGCAATTGAGTAAGTTGATCGATAAATTCAAATCTTTTACGGATGGATTGAAAATCAGTGATGAGACCTCAGATAAACTGAAAAGGACCTTCAAGGGTGTATTTTCAGCTGTGGATCTTTTGAAAAAAGGATTTTCTTCTATAATCAGTCCTATTGGAAAGTTTCTTGGTTCTGGAGGACTAAACGGAATCATCGATGGATTGCTGAACATAACAGCATCTGTCGGTGATTTTTTGACATCTCTAAACGAAAGTGGAAATGTCAGCGAATTCTTATCAAAACTATCTGACGGTATTTTTGATACATTCCGAGGAATTGCCGGCGTGATAGATCCTGCTCTTGAGAAAGTAGAGTCACTGGGAGATGTATTTTCAGTTGTAAAAACGACAATCTGTAACGCAGCAACGAATATTTTCGACGCTGTGAAAAACGTGTTCTCTTGGATTAAAGAAAATGTTTCTGCTGGGGATTTATTTGCCGGATTAGCTGGTGGTGGAATATTCGCTGTAGCAAAGAAATTGTCCGGCGTATTGAGCACTATAAAAGAAGGAATAGAAGGTCTGTTTGAGAAGAAAACATCAAAGATTGCAGAACAATTTTCTGATCTTCTGAACGGAGTGAAAGATGCAATTTCATCATTCACAACTGGTATAAAGGTTGCTTCATTAGTAGGTATTGCAGCAGCTATTGCGATATTGTCAGTTGCACTGAATTCCATAGCAAAAATTGATCCAGATAAAGTCGTTACATCTTTGTCTGCTATTGGGGTAATGCTTGGCGAACTTAGTGGCACTTTATTTGTAATTACAAAAGTGCTCTCTAAAAACGGTTCCAAGGGGCTTATAAAAGCTGGTGCATCAATGGTGCTTATCGCTGCTGCGGTTAAAGTATTGGCAGCTGCAATGGTCAAAATGGCAGATCTATCCTGGGAGAAAATTGGAAAAGGACTTACCGCTATGGGCGGAGGCCTTCTCGAATTGTCAGCTGCAATGAAGATTATTAATGGCGCAAAAGTTTCCCTCTCAACGAGTGTTGCAATGCTTGCGCTGGCAAAGTCCTGTCAGATGCTCGGAGACGCGCTTGCTAAGTTTTCAGTATTTTCATGGGATGAGATTGGTCGAGGTCTGTCTGCGATGGGCGGAGCTTTGGCGGAAATGACAGCATCATTAAGTGTTCTGAGCAAAGCTGGTGGTTTTGGAGCTTTACTTGGTGGTACTGGAATGCTGATAGCAGTACAGTCTCTTGATGAAATTTCAGAAAATATCGAAAGACTTGGTAACCTTTCCTGGGAACAGATCAAACGAGGTCTCGCTGCAATGGGTGGTGCTTTGGGTGAGTTTACTGCTTCATTGAGCATATTAAGCGCGGTTGGTGGCTTCGGGTCACTTTTAGGAGGAACTGGTCTTCTTGTGGCAGTACAATCTCTTGATGAAATATCAGAGAATCTCGAAAGACTCGGTGCTTTATCGTGGGATGAAATCGGTAAAGGTTTAGCTGCAATGGGAGGGGCTTTGGGTGAGTTAACGGCTTCACTTGGTATTCTTAGTGCAGTTGGTGGATTTGGCTCCCTTCTTGGAGCAACTGGTATTCTTATAGCTGTTCAAGCTTTAGAACCTATTGCAATGGCGCTTTCAAATATAGGCTCTCTTTCATGGGAAGAAATTGGCAAAGGATTAGCGGGAATGGGCGGCGCACTTGCTGAGTTTACAGCAGCATTAAGTGTGTTAAGTCTTAGCGGAGGCTTCGGCTCGCTTCTGGGTGGAACTGCCGTTCTTATTGCTGCTCAATCATTGGAACCTATTGCCACAACACTATCTGAAATTGGTGCCATGGATTGGGACGAGATTGCAAAAGGTCTTGTCGGAATGGGTGGCGCCTTAACGGAGGTTGGAGTTGTATCTGCCCTGGTTGGCAATCTTGGAGGTTTAGGTTCGCTTATCGGTAGCGCATCGCTTACTCTTGGCGTGCAAGGCTTAGGCGAACTTGCCAATGCATTGACGATTTTTGGTACCATGGATTGGGATGAAATTGGTCGTGGTTTAACAGCCATGGCTGGAGCTCTTGGTGAAACTGCATTAGGCGGATTGCTGAATACCTTTTCCGGATTTGGCGCAGCCGCAATTGCTGCTATGGCTGAACCTCTTGGTAACCTGGCAGATTCGGTAAAGCGATGGTCTGGGGTTATTGTTCCAGATGGATTAGGAACACAACTAGGATCTCTTGCCACAGGTGTTCAGAAATTTAATTTCAGCGGATGGGGTGCCGACGCTATTGGTGCAATGGCAATTCCACTTGGTGATTTAGCCGACTCAATTTCAAAATGGAAAGATGTAATTGTTCCAGATGGAATTGGAGATGGACTTAGCAATCTTGCAGATGGCGTAAAAGCGTTCAACTTCAGCGGATGGGGCGCGGATGCTATGGCAGATGTGGCAACACCGTTGGGAACTATGGCAGATTCCATTAAGAAATGGGACGGAATCATTATCCCAGAGGATTTAGGAACCAACCTCAGCTATTTGGCAAACGGTGTGTATGCATGGTCTACTGTTGGTCCATCCGATATTGTTGGTATCACTGAGCCGTTAGGAACTTTTGCTGATTCTGTAAAGAAATGGAACGATGTGTCAATTCCATCTAATCTTGAAACTGCTTTGACTGGATTTGCAAACGGGATTAATGCTTGCAATAACGTTTCTGTGGATAATGTAACGAATGTATGTACGAGTGTGAAAGATCTTGGTACTGCAGTTTCGGATATATCAACAATTGACTTTAGCGGAAGCGTTTCCAAATTGTCAGATTTCGCAGCTGCTATTGGAAATGTGAGCGTTTCGACCGACTCTTTCAAGATACTTGGAACGACTATTGTTACTGACTTTGCTGCTTCTTTAAAGAGCGGAGTAAGCACGGTTTCAGAAGCTGGAGGCGAGCTGGCAGAAGCAGTTGCCACTGGAATGCGTAGGACGATTGACTCTATAGTGAAAACCGCATCATCAATTGCGAACTCAGCGAAAAATTCGGTAGCAAATAAAAAGAGTAATTTTGTAACAGCTGGGTCTTCTCTTATGCTTGGTCTTGCAGCAGGTCTTCGCTCCAGTATGGGCGTGGTCACATCAGCATCTGGTTCGGCAGCATCAGCCGGTGCAAGTGCATCCAGAGCATATTACAGTAGCTTTTATAGTTCGGGCGTGTATCTTGTCAGCGGATTTGCAGCTGGTATCAGAGATAATATCAGTTCGGCAGCATCAGCCGCAGCACAGATGGCATCTGAAGCGTCAAAAGCAGCAAGAAGCAGTCTTGATATTAATTCGCCATCAAAAGTTTTCTATAGAATAGGTGGATTTGCTGGACAAGGTTTTGTAAATGCTTTGGTTGATTACAGCAAGGCTGCTTATGACGCTGGATCCAATATAGGACTTTCAGCAAGAGAAGGTTTAAGCAGAGCTATTTATAAAGCCACTGAAATTGTTTCGAATGGCATTGATAATGTTCCAACAATTCGACCGGTTCTTGATCTAAGTGCAGTAAGAGCTGGCGCAAATGAGATTGGTGGAATTCTTGGAATGGATCATGCCATCGGATTAAGTGGAAACCTTGGAGCTATTACAACAATGATGGCACAAAATCAAAATGGAAATTCTTCTGATGTTGTTGATGCTATTAATCGACTTGGAAAGAAACTTAACAACCTTGGTAATACTTATAACAATATCGGCGGTGTTACTTATGATGATACGAGCGGCGTTAGCGATGCTATCGAGATATTAACAAGAGCAGTGGTAGTGGAAGGGAGGCGATAATAGTGGCTACTACTAAATCTGCGCCAACTATAGAAAAGTTCGGTTTGCAAACTGGTACAGAGCGTACTATTTTCGCAACCTGGAAATGGAGTAAATCGCACACAAAAGAGTATAAATGCATTTGGTATTATGCAACCGGAGACGGCGTCTGGTTCGTCGGTGCTGATACGACAGAAACTGTAAAACAGAGTACGTATACTGCTCCAGAGAACGCTACAAAGGTAAAGTTTAAAGTTAAGGCGATCGCCAAGAAGCATAAAGTCAATAAAAAAGATGTTGCGTATTGGACGGGAAAATTTTCAAGCGAGAAAAAATACAATTTCAAATCCAGTCCGCCGTCTAAACCATCGGCACCTGAAATCGGTATCAACGAGTATAATAAAACTCAGATTGATTTGAGCATTTCTAATTTGGATTCGAAATGGACGGCTACCGGGGTTGAGTTTGAAGTTTACAAGGATGGCACAAGTGATCCGTTCTATACAGGGTATTCCATAATTCAGAATCAATCTGCTGGAATATCCTGTACAATCGAAACCGGGTATAAGTATAAAGCTCGTTGCCGTGGATATACAATGGATGACGAAGGCGAATGGTCTGATTATTCGAGTACAGTCACCACTCAACCATCTTCACCAGGAAAAATCACAACACTTAGAGCATTGTCGTCAACTTCTATTACCATGGATTGGGATCGGGTTGCTAATTGCACGAGTTATGAGATTCAGTACACTACTGAGAGACAGTATTTCGATGCAAATCCCGACCAGGTGACAAGCAAAACTATCGAATCCGAAGCCGGTCATGCTGAATTTACAGGACTTGAATCTGGAAAAGAATATTTCTTTCGGGTAAGAGCGGTTAATAGTGCGGGAAATTCTGGATGGAGCGATGTGGCATCCGTTGTTATCGGAAAGGAACCCTCAGCACCTACGACCTGGTCATCTACAACAACAGCTATGGTCGGAGAATCGTTGATTCTATATTGGATTCATAATTCTCAAGACGGTTCTTATGAGAAACATGCTCAACTGGAATTGAACGTTGACGGTAGGATTACGACACAGACGATTCAAAATACGAAATCCGACGATGATCAAGGAAAAGCAAGTACATATTCCATCAATACTGGAGTGTATACAGAAGGCACAACCATAAAATGGAGAGTTAGAACATCTGGTATTACTGAGGCGTATAGTGAATGGTCTGCAACTCGTGAGGTTAATATATATGCACATCCAACATTGTCTGTTTATGTACGTAAGATGGACGGCACAGCGCTATCAACTTTAACATCTTTCCCATTCTATATAAATGCGATTCCAGGTCCAAAAACACAAAGTCCAATAGGGTATTATGTTGATATTACAGCCAACGAAGGGTATGAAACAACTGATCAAGTTGGAAATGAATATATGGTGACTGCTGGAGAATCGGTATATTCAAAATATTTCAACGCTTCTGGAAATTTAGCAATTGGAATTTCAGCTAACGACTTAGATTTGGAAAATGGTATATCGTATACGGTTAAAGTAACTGTAACGATGAATATCGGTTTGAGTTGCGATGCGACAACCAAATTTACGGTGAGCTGGGATGAAACAGTTGACGAGCCGAATGCAGAGATTGCATACGATCCAGATACGTATTCCTGCATCATTCGACCGTATTGCGAAGACGAAAATGAGAAACTCGCAGCAAACGTGCGATTAGCTGTGTACAGAAAAGAATACACTGGCGAGTTCGTTGAAATTGCCAGCGGTATTGAAAACACACATGGCCATTACGTTACTGATCCGCATCCGGCATTAGATTACGCAAGGTACAGAATCGTGGCTACCGATATCAAGACCGGTGCTGTATCTTATTATGATCCTCCAGGTTATCCTATAGGAGAAGACGGCGTCATTATTCAATGGAGTGAAGCATGGAGTTCTTTTGACTCATCGTTGGCAAACGAAGCCGATGAAGTAGCAACTCCTCCGTGGACAGGATCATTAGTCAGACTTCCGTATAATGTGGATGTATCGGATAAGAATGACAAAGATGTAGCTCTTGTTAAATATGTTGGACGAAAGCGACCTGTAAGTTATTACGGGACACAACTTGGAGAAACCTCTTCATGGAAAATGGAAGTGCCATCTAATGACGAAGAAACTTTATATGCTCTCAGAAGACTTGCCGTTTGGATGGGGGATGTTTACGCAAGAGAACCATCTGGAACCGGATACTGGGCTCATATAAAAGTATCAATATCACAGACACATTGTGCATTAACGATACCAGTTTCGATAGAATTGACAAGAGTAGAAGGAGGTGCATAAATGCCAGATTGGAAAAAGTCTATGCAGCAAACCTTCGAATACTATATTGTCGATCCTGGAACTTGGAAAGATAAGAATCAGATTACTACTGTAAGATCAGCTACCATCGAGCGAGACGAGGACGCCGAGACAAAAGGATCTGCTTCTTTCAACATCAATGAGCGGTTAGGTGAGTGCTATATTCGAGCATATCTCGTAACAATTCAAAATGGAATTAAAGAAAGGCATCCATTAGGAACTTTTTTAGTACAAACACCATCCTCGGCGTTTGATGGTCGTGTAAGAACAATTAACATGGACTCGTACACGCCATTACTTGAGTTAAAAGAAAATCCGCCACCAATCGGATATTTTATCAAAAAAGACTCGAATGTAATGGATGAAGCTTATCGGATTGTAAGAAATCATGTTAGGGCTCCGGTCGTGAAGCCTAGTTGTGACGAGAAATTGTATTTCGATTTCGCAGCAAATACCGATGATAAATGGATTTCATTTATTGATGATCTTATAGCAAACGCAAAATACGAATTAGGGCTTGATGAATTAGGCCGTGTTCTGTTCTTACCAGTTCAGGATACGGCTACTTTACAGCCCGTAACTGAATTCAATGATGATGATAGTTCTATTTTGTATGCAGATGTAAGTGAAGAATACGATTTATACGGGATTCCAAATGTAGTTGAAGTTGTGTATTCCAAGAACAACTTGAATTATTATGCCCGAGTTGTAAACGAAGATTCCAACAGCCCCACATCTACGGTTAGCCGTGGGAGAGAAATAATCCATAGGGACACTGATCCAGATTTTTCTGGAGAACCGACAGAATATCAAGTTAAAGAATATGCTGAAAAATTACTTCAGAAGCTATCGACAGTGGAATATAAAGTGACATTTTCACATGGGTATTACCCTGTTAGACTGGGGGATTGTGTTCTCTTGAACTATAAGGCAGCTGGTATTAACAATGTAAAAGCAAAAATCGTGAAACAGGCAATTACTTGCGATACTGGATGCAAAGTTACAGAAACAGCGATATATACATCAAAATTATGGAGGTGATTGACTTTGGCATTATCTAACGAGATTGCATCTCAGTTTGCAAAAACTGTTGCAAACAAAGATAAAAGCAGAAGCGAAAACGCTGTTTATGGAACAGTAGTTGTTCGAAATGGGGAAAAGTATGTGCGAATGGATGGTTCAGATTTACTCACCCCTTGCGGTGCCACGGTCAATGCGATAAATGGTGAGCGAGTTCTTATATTGGTTAAGAATCATTCAGTCATTATCAATGGAAATTTATCATCTCCAGCAGCAAGACTTGGCGATCTGGACGACGTTAGTAAAGTTGCTGATGAAAGTTGGAAAAAACTTGTAGCGTGGGCAAAAGACAAAGATTTAATCTACATTGATGGTGCAAATTTGTATTCTGGCTCGGTAAATGCAGATAAGATCAACGTAAACGATTTGTTTGCCCTGAATATAGAAGCAAGCGGATCGATTATTGGTGTGAAAATCGAAGCCCGTGAAATGAGTGCCAAAGAATCATATTCGATATTCAATGGAAAAAATATTCAGAAGATCCTATATTTCGATGGAATATCCATAAAACTCGGAAAAATGGGCACTGGAACTGAAATCGCCAATGGTGCTGGATTTGAGTTTTTTGATAAATCTATAAATGTTTACGGAAATCTCACTTTCATGAGTGGCGACATTTCAACTCCAGGAGCAATATCATCTGGAAAAGAAATATCAGCAGTTAGTAATGTGAAAACAGGAGATAATTTTCTTGCTAATAACGGCCATGGGCTGTGGGTGGCAGATACTTCTGGTAATTATCGATCTGTTGTTGACGTGAATTCTAGCGATCAAGTGGTTGTTGGATATGGACATGCGGCTGCAAAAAGAGGTCAATTATGTTTAATGGGAAGGGATATAGTATTATATTCCGGATTATATGACACCTGGATAAGACCATATTATGTCCCAGGAGACGCTTGCGTTAATATGCGTTATAAAGGCGGAGGATTTATTACAGGCAGTAAAGCAAATCTACATTTTTGCATTCCTTTATCGAGACCATGTGTTGGAGTAACATCCGTAAGCGTAGTTTCTAATCCGGGTTTGATAATTCGACAAGGTGGGAATTATTTGTATGGCTCTGGAGCAGATACGAACGTTCAACCGGAATATTACGAAGCAACCTTAGCTGATAACTGTATCAGTGTTATGGCACACTTTGCGAATACTACAAATGTAGTTACCAATAATGATGCTTGTGGCGTTTCTGGTCAGTTTACAGTGTATTTCAATTAAGAAGGAAAATTCAAAATGGCTTTAAGCAAATCTATAAAACAGGATAATGGTATTCCTCTGAGTTATCATCGAATCCTGTTTGTTCATTCAGCAATCAACACGCACATTTCGATTGCTGTTATTTCCTATGTGGACGAAGAAAGTAGAGAGAATGAAAACGCTGGGAAACCAGCATATACTGCTACAGTTACATATGAGTTGCCGTACAAAGAAAATATGACAATCGAAGAGGCTTATGATTATTTGAAGACTCTTCCTGCGTTTGCGGACGCAATAAATTGCTAAAAGGAGGAACAAGAAATGCGATTTGAAGAGGCGCTAAAGATCATGAAAGATGGGAATAAAGTTAAACTTCCATCTTGGGGCGGATTCTGGAAATGGGATTCGGAGAAAGAAAGTATCATTATGCATACCAAGGACGGAGAAGAACTGGACATCCGGGAAACTCAAGTAGTTGAGTATACTTTAGGAAATATTCTTTCCGATGAGTGGATTGTGGCGGATGAAAACAATTGTCCCGAACTGGGAGGAGAGGCGACATTTTCTTTCGGCGAGGCAATCAAATATTTGAAGAGAGGAATGAAAGTTGCACGTAAAGGCTGGAATGGCAAGAAACAGTACATTCAACTTGCTTCTGGAATTTCTTACAAGACAGCGGACAATCAGATTGTAAATTGTGAACATGATGCTATTGGAAATAAGGCAGTAGCCTTTGTCGGAACATCTGGAGTACAGATGGGGTGGTTAGCATCTCAGGCGGATATGTTGGCTGAAGACTGGGTATTTGCATAAAGGGAGGAACAAGAAATGAGTAAACTTATTGATTATCCTGCTGCGACAAGATTCGACAGTGGGGATATTCTTATCAAGGATGGTACGAATGGTACTAAGAAAATCACAGCAAAAAACGCAGCTATTGACTTGGCTGGTATGGTGTCAGCAGAGCAGCACAGAATGATCTGGGGCGGAAGAAATCTTGGAACATCCGTATCGGCTGAGCAGAAAGCTGCAATTAGAAATAGAACATTTGATAATCTATATATCGGCGATTACTGGGTAATTAACGGTATTACCTGGAGAATTTGGGATATTAACTATTTTACCCATAGCGGTGATACTGAATTCGCCAAACCACATTTGGTAATCGTCCCGGATTCCGCATTATACAGTCATGTTATGAATGATACAAATACAACCGAGGGTGGTTATGTCGGATCTAAGATGTACAAAGAAGGTCTGGAGCAGGCAAAGACCACAATCAAGGCTGCATTCGGAGACATGCTTCTCACTCATAGAGATTATCTGACAAATGCTGTTACTGATGGTCATGCATCTGCTGGAGCATGGTTTGATTCCCAGGTAGAATTAATGAACGAAATCATGGCTTATGGCACTCATGTGTATGCGCCCGCAAACGATGGTGTAACGCTTCCGAATAAGTATACAACTGGTCGTCAGCAGTTCGCAGCAGCTATGCTCAATCCGTCAATCGTCAACTTACGATATTGGTATTGGCTGAGAGATGTCGTGTCTTCGGCTGGCTTTGCCGGTGTGGACTCCCGCGGCATTGCGACTTCCAACCGCGCTTCGGACTCTAGTGGGGTTCGTCCGTATTTCCTTATTGGTTAGTAACTGAGGGGCCTCGTGCCCCGAAGAATTTAATATTTGTATAAAAGAATAGGAGAAAATTCAAAATGGAAGATAAAACTTATTCAATTACACTTGCTGATGGTACTGTTATCGGCGACTTGAAACTCAACGGCAACAATTTTATCTCGAAATCTCCAATTGCAAAAGAGATGTTTGAAGATTGTTGCAGCCCTGTTGTCATCAGCGATGGCGAAGTAGAAGAAACTCACAATAATATGGAGCTTGTTCAGATCACTCCGATGGGAGAAGAGTATTGGTTTGTTCTTCGAGACATTTCAAAAGCTGAAATGGAAAAAATCAAGATGCAGTCGGACATTGAGTATATTGCAATGATGGCTGGCGTTGAACTTTAAAGAAAAGGAGGAACATCGTGATGCATAGTGATAATTTCGAGAAAGTAAAACGTTTTTATACTCTGAAAGTATGGAATGAAACACGTGTCCGCAACGCCGTAAAAATGGGCTGGATTACAGAGGAAGAATTCACTGAAATTACCGGAAATGATTATTAATGAGCGTATTAGCATCTAAGCGGAAAGAGTCGAGAGAAGAAGCGATTGCTTATTCGCTGGAGTTATACGACATGCTGATTGAATTCATGCAGAGGAGCTTTGCAATAAAAAGTCAGGAACAGTTTGTTCGGGAACAATATGCAACTGGAAAAGGATTGGAAGTTGATTATCAAGCTTATGCTTATATTATGCTTAGTACAAAAGAACAGATTGAAAAATCTGCCTCTTTATTGACTGCTAACTTACGAGCTGCGAGATCTTTATTTCCGACTTCTATGCATGAATATGAAATTAGGCGTGATTATTTAAATGCCGGTATTGTGAATTGCAATCAGATAATCAATTCATTACAGCGTGTTGTAGGCAGATTCAATGTTGATTTGAATGCCTATGGCAGATATAGTAAAGCTATTGACCGAGAAATCGAGTTGATAAAGAGATGGCGTCAAAGAGACAATAAAATGAAATCGTATCTTCCAGGGTAACATCTGTATTTATGCGTGTCTTCGGCTAACTTTGCCAATGTGAACAACAACGGCAATGCGAATTACAACAACGCTTCGAACTCTAATGGGGTTCGTCCGGATTCTTTGATCTAACCAATCAGGGAAGGAGATGTTATCCGTTCCACCAAAGGGATAAATGATAAAGCCGGACGCAATTTACTACGGTAACTATTGCTATCACGGTGAATAATTATGACATACGAGGAAATTCTCTGCGACGCCAACAATCTCTATGCGGGTTACAAAGCCTCTATAAAAGGCAGTAAGTGGAAAGAATCTGTCCAAAGATTTATTCTTAATTTCTTGAGGTATATTTTTGAACTACAAGATGATCTTATTAATAGGACTCTTACAAACGGTCCTGTTGATGAATTTGAACTGCGCGAACGAGGCAAAATAAGACCAATTACAAGTATTCCAGTAAAAGACCGTATTGTCAGGCATGTTCTATGCGACGAATTATTAATCCCCAAAATAAGAAGAAAAATCATATATGATAATTGTGCGTCCTTGAAAGGGCGTGGCATATCTATGCAAAGAAAACGTTTCGAGGTACATTTACGGAAATATTACAAACTGTACGGAAACGAGGGTTATATTCTCTTTGGTGATTTTTCAAAGTTTTACGATAATATTATCCATGAAATAGCAAAGAAAGAGTTGCTTGAATTATTTGAGGATGACGAATTTATAGACTGGCTACTCAACGTTATATTTGATGGGTTTAAAGTTGATGTGTCGTATATGAGCGATGATGAATATGCGTCATGTCTGGACGAGGTATTCAACAAATTAGAGTACCGAAAGATTCCAAAGAACAAATTGACTGGTGAAAAATTCATGGAGAAGTCCGTGAATATGGGTGATCAGTTATCGCAAGCGATTGGTATTTATTATCCGCATCGGATTGACAATTATGTAAAGTATGTCAGAGGAATAAAATTTTATGGAAGATACTCAGACGATTGGTATATCATGAGCCCATCCAAAGAGGAATTATTGGATTTACTTGAAAACATTGAGAGAATAGCTCGTGAATACGGAATTCATATTAATATGAAGAAAACACGAATCGTCAAAATAAGTGGTACTTATAAATTTCTTCAGATAAAATACACACTAACCGAATCTGGAAAGATTATGAAACGAATTAATCCAGATCGGGTTTATACAATGCGTAGAAAATTGAAGAAATTAGCCGTTAAGGTGGAAAATGGCGAAATACCATATGAAAATGTTGAAGGAATGTTCAAGGGCTGGATGGGAGACTTTTATAAGCTTATGTCCAGAACTCAGAGAAAAGATTTATTAGAATTATACGAAGGCCTATTCAATAAGACCATAACCATCGTGAAAAAGAAGATGATTATAAAAGATAGGTCACAACAAGAATCAACACAGGAGGTAGCTTGATGGAACCATGGTTTCAGATGGTACTTACGATTATTAGCTCAGTTTTAGCTTCTTCTGGGCTGTGGGCCTATTTAACAAAAAGAAGCGAAAGAAAAGATGTAAAAACAGAGATGCTAGTTGGTTTGGCTCATGATCGAATCATGTATCTTGGTATGCAGTACGTAGATCGAGGTTATGTGACACAGGACGAGTATGAAAACCTACGAACATATCTTTATGATCCTTATAAAAAATTGGGAGGAAATGGTTCCGCCGAAAGAGTTATGAAAGAAGTGGATAAACTCCCGATTCACAAATTTGCCATAGGCAAGGAGGAAAAGAATAATGAACATGAGTAACAAAACTTATGACACTCTTAAATGGATCGCAATGTATTTGCTTCCAGCTCTTGGAACTTTATACTTTGCGCTTGCTGGTATTTGGAATTTTCCATGTGGAGAGCAGGTTGTCGGAACTATCACAGCAGTTGATACATTCCTTGGAGTGATTCTCGGAATTAGTACATCCCAGTATAATAAAACTTCTGAAGATGCGACGAAATAGTTAAAGATGAGCGGGAGAGATGGGGTGTCTTTCTCGCTCTAAATACATTTCCTCTTATTTTTTTCAGTACGCAGGTGACCGTCTCCGTTGGTACTATCAAGACGGGAATGGAGGTGGTCAAAATGGAAAATAAAAAAGAAAAGAAACTGCTTACCGTGAAAGATTTGTGCACCTATTTGAGCATAGGAGAAACCAAAGCGAGAGAGTTGTTACATAACCCCGATAATGGTTTTACTATTCGAATAGGGAACCGATTATATGCTCACAGGGATAAAGTCGATGCCTGGTTATTGCGAAATATCTTTTAAAATGGTATATTTGGGGTAAGTTCAATTTGGATTTTCCCCATTGCAGAAAGGAGTTTATATGGGAAAATCACTAAAAGGAAAAGAACTGGGCGTTGGTATTTCTCAGAGACAAGATGGCTTATATCAAGCTAGATTCACAAATCGCTTTGGAAAAAGGGAAACTTTATATGATAAGAACCTAAACAATCTCAGAACCCAAATGAGAAAAGCGCAGATTGCTGACGATAATGCAGTAAATCTTGTAAAAAGTAATATGACATTGGACGAGTGGTATAATGTTTGGATAACTACGTGTAAAGGAAATTGTAGGAATACAACATTAAGCGCCTATGAGATAGCATATAAATCTATAAAAGAAGGGATAGGTCGTGAAAAAATACAGAAGTTAAATCCTGTGATGCTTCAAGCGGAATTGAACAAATTAAAAAGCAATCAGCAAAGAACGAGGGTCAAAGTAGTATTGAATGGGCTATTTGCCGAAGCGAAAAGAAACGGTCTGGTACCAATGCTAGCAATATAGTGTCAACTTAAGCCAGTTATATTGGCTCATCTGTTCCTTGAAAACTAAATAGTAAAAAT